>CAZNGA010000032.1:0-32666 GCA_964572485.1 uncultured Chitinophagales bacterium | reverse complement strand
TCACTCTAAAAATCCCCTTATTTTCCGTACCTTTGCCCTTTGATGAAGCGTCAAGACCTTATAGAAGTGAGAGGGCACGCAAGAGGCGGGCAAGGCATGGTCACCGCTTTTGAGATACTCGCAAAGTCATTCAGCCAACTCTATGGCTACTTCGTACAAGCATTTCCCTTCTTTGGTGTTGAAAGAACAGGCGCACCCGTCTTAGGTTTTCTCAGGATCTCAGATGAAACCATCCTCAATCGCTCCAACATTTATACCCCAAACCTCATCGTGGTCTTTGATGAATCACTCATCCAACAGGTACCTGTATTTTATGGTCTACAGGAAGATGGCATGCTATTGTTGAATACCGAAAAGGCCCCCTCCTTTTATAAAGGAAAAGCAAAGAATATTTATACGGTTCCGGCGACTTCCATATCCCTCGAAAAGGGTTTGGGAACGAAAGCCCTCCCTATTGTAAACTCCGCCATGATCGGCGCCATCATCAAGGTACTGGATAGTGACCTGGCTATTGCCAAAGAGTGCATCCAACAAAATGTACCCTCCAAACATTTAGCAAATGCAGAAGCTGCAGAAATGGCCTACAATAGTTTACAAGTCTTTTCCGGCCCTATTGAATCTCAACCATCAAGCAACGGAGCTTCCACCACAAGTTCTATTCCATCAGTTCCTTTTTGGGATCAACCTTCAGATATCAATAAAACAGGTGACTGGCGCATTGTTAGGCCGGTATATGAAACCAGGGAAGCGCCCTGTATTGCCAACTGTCCTGCAGGCACAGATGTACGCCTTTTCATCAAACAGGCAGCCAATAATGAATTTGACAATGCATGGGATACCATTCAAACCCATAACCCTTTCCCTTCAGCGTGTGGCAGGGTCTGCCCCCACTTTTGTCAGCAAAATTGTAATCGAAAAGATTATGATGATTACCTCAACATAGGGGCTATTGAAAGATATATCGGTGACCAGGGACTTACCCATAAACCCACAGTCGCCAAGATCACCCATAAAGAAAAAATAGCAGTGATCGGATCAGGGCCTGCCGGGCTTACTGCCGCCCTCCGCTTACGGCAAAAAGGATATAGAACGGTCGTGTATGAAGCATTACCATGGGCAGGAGGTATGATGCGCACAGGCATCCCGGAATTTCGGTTGCCTGAAAATATCCTGGACCAGGAGATCGACCTGATCAAAGCACAGGGAGTGGAGATCAAATTGAATAGTAAGGTCTGTGTAAAGGACATTGAAAGTGAATATGATGCCGTTGTCGCAGCAGTAGGATCCCACGAAAGTGTGAAAATGGAACTGGAAAATGAAGAAATGATCATTGATGGAATATCATTTTTGCGAAAACAAAAACTGGACAACGAACATTCCATAAATAAAGGGGATAATGTGGCCATCATTGGTGGCGGCAACACAGCTATTGATGTAGCGCGAACGGTCATCCGGTTGGGTGCTAAACCATCCATCTATTACAGAAGAACACGAAACGAAATGCCCGCTATTCCCCACGAAGTCAACGAAGCGGAAGCCGAGGGGGTAACGATCGAATATCTAACAGCTCCCCTATCTCTTGAACAGAAGGGCGACATCATCCATTCCATGAAGCTGATCACGATGGAGTTAGGCGATGCTGATGAATCGGGAAGAAAAATGCCCATCCCCGTAAAGGGCTCTGAAAGATCTGTTCCCACCGATAAGGTCATCTCAGCCATTGGCCAGCGGCATGACAACTTCGTATTTTCCGGAGACAAATTATCCCCGGTTCAAGGGAAGATCGATCATGGTAATGATACATCCGTTTTTTGCAGCGGGGATATGGCCTGGGGTGGTACAGTGGTGGAAGCAATTGGCAGTGGCAATAGGGTAGCTGAAGAAGTTGATGAATGGCTGACCAATCAATCCATACCTGAACCTAAAAAAGGAAATAACGATATCGTATCTTATAAAGATCTGAATACTAACTACTTTGTGGCCATTCCCCGGAATCACAACCCACAGATATCACAAGATGGGCTGGAAGGAAATTTCAATGAAGCAGTTTCCGGCCTTACCACAGATCAGGTCATTCATGAATCGAGCAGGTGCCTCCATTGTGGAGAATGTTATGATTGTGGCAATTGCCTCAATTTCTGCCCTGATGCAGCTATTTATTTCGATGAAAATAAAACGTTGCATATCGATTACGACTTTTGCAAGGGCTGCGGTATTTGCGCAATGGAATGCCCATGTTCTTCCATAAACCTGATCAGAGAAGAGGAGGTGGCTCATGAGTGAAACAAAAAATAAGCAGCAAAAGATAGAAAAGGTGGCTAATGAGAACCATGGTACAGCATATAAGCGCCATACCCTTAAAGTGCTGAAGGGAAATTTCGCTGCTGCGGAAGCGGCACGGCTGTGCCGGGTAGGATTCATTCCTGCTTACCCCATCACTCCACAAACAACTATTGTTGAGGAGTTGTCGAGGATGGTATCGGCCAAAGAGATGGATGCCACTTATACCAATATGGATAGTGAGCACTCCGTATTTGCAGCTGCCCTTGGTTCATCAATGACCGGGCTAAGGACATTCACCGCTACCAGCGGGCAGGGATTATTTTATTCTCACGAAGCATTGCATGCCATTGCCCATTTTCGCCAACCTATTGTCATTTGTAATGTAGGACGTCCATCCATCCCATGGAACATTTGGTCTGATCAATCAGATTCTTTGTCACAACGTGATACCGGATGGATACAATACTATGGTGAAAGCTCTCAAGAAGTGCTTGATACGATTATCCAGTCATATGTGATAGCGGAAAAGCTTCAAATACCCGTCATGGTCGTATTAGATGCATTCTATCAGAGCCATACCAGTGAAAATGTATGGCTACCCGATATTGATCTTGTGGATGAATATCTCCCGCCCAGAAAATTGGTGGGTACAGAGATCGATCCTGACAATCCCAGGTCATTTGGAGGCCTGGTACCTCCTGACCACTATGATTCCACCAATAGTCAATATTGGAAGGACATCAAAAAAACAGAAGCTTTAACAGATGAGGTTGGGAAGACATTTGGAGCAACTTTTGGAAGAGAATATAGTGGTATTGAAGCAGTTAACATCAATAGCAATACAAAGATGATATTGGTATCATTATCTACCATCACTTCAACAGTGAGGGGTGTGATCCAATCTCATCCTGAGGTAGGGTTATTGAAGATCCGATTGTTCAAACCCTTTCCCAAAGCATCTATCTTAGAGGCACTGAAAGAGGTAAAAGACAATTGCATCCTCATGAATATCGACAGGAATTTCTTAGGAGACAGTGAGGGTGCGTTGATGCAAGAAATGAAAAGAGCATTATATGGTTATAAATATCCGATGTATAATGTATATGCCGGAGTCGGTGGTAGAGATGTGCCGCCTTCAACCATTGAAAAGATCATCGAGCATGGATATAATAACCCTAAAGATGTAACATGGATAGATCACCAATGATCTGAAATTATGGAAGCGGAAAATAAATTTTTGATCAAAGAAGAAATGATGTATTCCGGATCTCTAGGATGCCGGGGGTGTGGATGGTCATTGCTGGCACGACACATACTGGACATTTTCGGGTCCAAAACAGTTTATGTGGTCCCCGCCAGTTGTTTTTCCATAATTTCCGGCCCCTACCCTATGAATGCCGTTAAAGGGACCATTGTACATACCCTTTTTGCTGCTGCAGCAGCTACAGCAACAGGTGTAAAAGAAGGATTAGTAAAACAGGGTGATGACAAAACCCCCGTTGTTGTACTGGCAGGCGATGGAGGCACATTTGATATCGGATTGCAGGCATTGTCAGGTGCGGCAACAAGAAATGAAGATATCCTGTACATCTGTAATAATAATGGGGCATATATGAATACCGGTATCCAATCGAGCACAGCAACGCCCATGGGGGCAATCACTACCACCAATCCCGGAAAAGGATATAAAGCCGCATGGCCCAAAGATCTCATCCAGATCATTGCAGCTCATCATATTCCATATATTGGTACAGGGTCATTGGTTTTTCTGGACGACCTAAGGGCAAAGATCCAAAAAGCAAAAGATACCAAGGGATTCAGGTTGCTTATGATCGATGGGTTCTGCCCTCCCGGTCATAAACTTGAACCAGAATTCGCCGTAGATACAGCCCGGCTGGCGGTCGACACCAACCTCTTCCCCCTGTATGAAGTTGAGAACAGTAAATATAAGATCTCATATACTCCGGATAATAAGGTACCTGTGGAAGAATGTTTGAAAACACAGGGCAGATTTAGCCACCTCTTCAAAGATGACAACTCAGAACTAGTTGCCAAAATACAAAAAATGGCAGATGATTTTTGGGATCAGCTGATCAAACTTGAGGAGATCACCAACTGATCCATCCCTATTTTAAGGGCAACTAAATAATTCCAATTTTCACTTAATTTATTATAAAATTTGGGCGTGTCCGCCAGCCGGCGGACCGGGCTTTCCGCTATATCTTTTGCCCCCGAGTTCTCGGGGACAAAAGGATACCGCTGCAATCCCTCACGCATTCACATAAATAACCTCTTAAGGACAGTTGATCAATTGGACCAGATAAACTGCGCAATATGCGCATAATATAATCATCCTCGCAACATGCGAGGACGAGTTGTGTTGAGTTATTACATTATAGATTGTGATTCGATTAATCCCCCTAATCCCCTTTACAAGGGGGTATAAGAGGTGAGGGAATGAACTCAATAATAGGGGTCTCAAGCATTTTGAACAACAAATCCAGGTGAAGAATAATGGGAAGGTTTGAGTGAGCGATCCACGAGCCCGCCACCGGCGGACAGCTGGGATCGCGTGGCTTTTCGAGCCATGGGATTTGCTGAAAAATGCTTGCAGCCTTGACTTTTTTTTGGGTCCCCGTCTAAAGCCGGGCAGGAAGGTAAAAAAAGTACGAGAACACTGCGCTTCCGGTTACCCTGTCTCAAGACAGAAAAAAAGAAAGAGAAGGAAAGGAAAGAAGAAAGAACTGGAAAATCAAGAGGAGTGCGTACCCTACTCTTCCGGTTCCACAAAAAAATCTTCCTGCTTAATGAGAAGGTCCAGCACATCGCGTCTGGGGCTATGGGTTGCCGTATTCACTTTGATCTTTCCTATAGCTGCAAGCATTTGAATGGTTTGCCCGGGAGTAGCATGGGTCTTATGCAAAAATTTATATTGCTTGCTCATCTCATGATATTCCTGTAGAATTTGCACCGTAGGCAATAAAGCAAACCCATAATAGGTGGCAATGTGTTCCATTCTGCAATACAACATCCCTGCTTCAACTTGTATGGTCCTTGAATTCCCATTCGTTCTTATCAATAGATAAGAAGGTGCATCCAAAATAATTTGTTTTAAATTCTCTACCCCCATTTCAGCCTTAGTCTCTACATCTACTGGGAACAGCGTACCCATTGACTGCATCCAGAACATCTTCAGCTTTGAAAAGCCAAATGGTTCAAAGGAAGGTCCATTCCTGAACTTGTTCTTTTGTCGTTCATTCATCCGAAACAATCTATCTTCTCCATACTTTGCACTATTCTTAATATCAATATTCAACCCTTGCAATGACAAATTTTTCAATGAGGTTAAATTCTTGGCATCAGAAAAGATCAGTACTTCATTATTAGGATCGTTATTGGCATTGAAAAGTGATTGCGCTTCTGCAGGTGAGATCTCCTCTCCTGAGAATTTGAGCTTAGGAGTAGCCCGTGTGATCGCATCGCATAAAAAATAGGGATC
The DNA here is from genome assembly GCA_964572485.1 of uncultured Chitinophagales bacterium. Taxonomy (GTDB): domain Bacteria; phylum Bacteroidota; class Bacteroidia; order Chitinophagales; family CAZNGA01; genus CAZNGA01. Next base: position 26,884 of record CAZNGA010000032.1, on the reverse strand, counting down.
TGCCCCTTCCACTAACCGAATCCTGGCGACCGGGAATTTATCCATTTCAGCAGGTGTGCCTGATGAATTATATTCTCCTTTCGGAAAAAGAGTAAAGTAGGCCACATATCCAAACTTACTGGCCGCAATCCTTACATTCTCAATAAATGCACCCACGCTCATTGTCGTCTGCCTGGCAAATGGATCCGATACCGGCAGCAATCGGGTATTATCCGCGTACAATGTAAAGGCAGTGAGGTCCTCTTCATCAAGTACTATCTTCCATGGCTGCATGTTATGGGCGCTAGGTGCCAACATACCAAAACCGATAACTTTAAGTCTTGCATCTTCAAATCGGTTGGTATAAGTATCTTCCCATGGCTCCAGGTACTTTTTCGATTGAAGTGTGCCGTCAACGAATATCAGTGTAGAGACAGAGATAGCTATCAAAACAACGATGCTAATAAGTGCATATCTCAATATCACCATTATTATGTTTCTCTTTTTTTTCTCACCGCTGTTTTCCATATTTTCAATTTTAGAGTGCAAATATAATGATAATCGCATCCCGTGTCAATTTTAGTTTTAGATATTTGGGGCTTCTATCATATGCTAAGGTAAAATACACGAAAAAGCAGCTATGATCCTCTGTATTTCAAGATAGACGATCTTCCCACTTTTACAAATCATATCTATTACCAATCACATTAAATTATGTAACTTTGATCACAACAAATTTTGGGTTGTTTCATGATGTCAACGAATTGCAAATTAATGATAGCCGGTGTTGGAGGTCAAGGTATTGTTTACTTAACGAACATTATTGTTGAAGCTGCTGTATCGGCCAAAATACCTGTTGCCGCCAGTGAGATTCATGGCCTTGCACAAAGAGGAGGGTCGGTAGTGGCAGGGGTGACCTTTGGAAAGAACACCTACGGATTCATTGAAGAAGGAGGCGCAGATTATTTAATTGGATTAGAGCCGTTGGAAGCACAAAGATGTCTCCCTTACCTGCACAAAAAAAGCAGATCTGTTATCGATAATAGAACGTCAATGCCTCATAGCGTAAATGAAGGGTTGAGATCATACCCTGACACCAAATCCTTTATCAAATATATTACCACCAGCACCGACCATGTAGATTTCATCTCAAAAGTGAATGGTGAAGTTGATAGTATGAATAGGAATGTGTATGTTTTGGGTAGAGCTACTCAGCTAAAGGAATTTCCTTTGGCACCCGCAGACATTAAAAATGCCATTATGGCTACCGGGAAAAAAGCACGTGTAGAGCAAAGTATTAAAGCATTTCAATTAGGATGTAATGACAAATAATAGTTTTACAAAGATCGAATTCATCATCAATGGAAGAAAGGTGCAAAAGGAGATCCCTTCTTCACTTTTGTTGTTAGACCTCATTAGAGAAGAACTTTCTTTAAAAGGGACCAAGACCGGATGTCATGAGGGGGAATGTGGGGCATGTACCGTATTAATCAATGGTGAGGCTATCAATTCCTGTCTTTATCTTGGTATTAACATCCATGGAAAAGAAATTACTACCATTGAAGGATTGAAATATGACGGCGAACAACTTGACCCTGTACAAAAAGCGATGATAGACTATGGAGCTGTTCAATGTGGATTTTGTACACCGGGTATGATCATTAACATTAAATCATTAATTAGCCAACACAAAGCCAATGGCAGTATCGCGAATAGGGAAGAGATCAAAAAGGCAATTGAAGGGAACCTTTGCAGGTGTACCGGTTATACGAAAATCGTGGATGCTGTGGAATCATTGATAAAAGAGGGGGTGGCATAATGGAGAAAAAGAAACTATCCATAATAGGCCAACCGACCATCAAACTAGATGCAGGATCAAAGGTTACCGGGGAAGTCGCCTATGGGCAGGACCTACAATTGCCCAATATGCTTTATGCCAAGATCCTCAGAACAGAGCATCCTTGTGCCACCATTGAATCCATAGATATTTCAGAAGCAAGCGCACTTCCCGGTGTTATTGCTATCATTACTGCAGATGATATTGATGTGGAAAATATTGGTTTTAAAAAAGATCACCCGATCCTAAAAAAGGAAGCCCTTTGCATCCGGGATGAGATCGCAGCGGTGGCTGCCACCAGTGAAGAGATCGCCAAAAATGCAATCAACCTGATCAAAGTAAACTACAATATAAAGGAGGGAATATATGATCTCTTTGAAGCCATAAAAGAAGATGCCCCTCTGATCAACACCACTGAAGGGGCTTTCCCTGCAGAAAAGAATATCGCCCTCTCCTACCACTACGAACATGGTGACCTTGCGCAGTTGACAAAAGATAGTGCAGTCGTGATCTCCAAAAGATATACCTTGCCAAGGGTGACCCACTGCTGTATGGGGCCCAGCACCGTGACCGCTAATTACTTAAGAAGCACCAAAGAGCTTACGATTTACAGTTCAACACAGGTACCTTTCCTATTTCAGCGCGAATTGGGGCAGGCCATAAAAATAGCCCCTTCCAGGATACGTGTTATACAACCTACAATTGGGGGTGCATTTGGAAGCAAATTAGACCTTCATCCATTTGAACCTATTTGCGTATTGTTGTCTATGAAAACCGGGCAACCGGTACAGCTCACTTTTGACCGCGAAGAAGAGTTCATCGCCTCACCCACACGCCAGCCAATGATCATGGATCTTACCACAGGGGCAGATAAAGAAGGGAATTTTACCTTTAAAGATGTTAAGATATTCATGGATAATGGTGCCTATGTATCATGGGGAGCCACTACGCCATTTGTAATGATGCAAACTTTTTCATCATTATATAAAACACCTGCCTGCTCCTTCGATGCGAAAGCAGTGTATACTAATAATATTTTCGCAGGTTCCTTCAGAGGTTTTGGAAATCCGCAGGCCTCCTTTGCTTTAGAGGCCAATATTGACCTAATGGCAGAAGCGCTTGAAATGGATAAGGGAACGATTCGGGAGATCAATGCCAACTTTAAGGGAGAGACCACAGGACAGGGCATGTATTATAGAAGTTGTGCCCACAAAGAATCCCTTAAAAAGGTAATTAAAGAAAGTGGAATTCAAAAAGAGAAGAAGAAAGGGAAAGAAGAAGAGAAGAGGTATAAGACCGGTATGGGTATTGCTACTATGATGCACGTTGGTGGCGGCGCAAAGATGTATGCTTCTGATGGCTGCGGAACGATCTTAAAGATGGACGATTATGGTATTTTAACCATCATCTCCGGTTCTACAGAGATCGGGCAGGGATCAGAAACTGTACTTGCCATGATGGCAGCAGAAGAGTTAGGGCTTGTTCCAACCAAGATCAAAGTGATCAACTCCGACACAGATATCAAACCCTGGGATGTTGGTGTGCATGCATCACGTACCAGCTATATTGCAGGCAACTCCTTATTGGGAGCCTGTAAAATAATGAAGAAAGAACTCTCTGCCCAGGCGGCTCAAATGCTTAAATGTGCTGAAGAGGATCTGTTATTCGACAATGAGAAGATCATAAACACAAAGAACGACGAAGGGGTCAACCATGGAAAGGTGGCGAGGTCAATGCACTTTGAAGAGCCCAACAAGGGATGTATGGCCTATTACTATTTTGAGCCCCAAAGTGAACATCAGGATAAAAAATTTATGGGTGATGTATCTGACACCTATGCCTTTGCGGCACAGATTGCTGAGGTGGAGGTGGACACAGCCACAGGAAACGTTCGAGTGCTGAACTTCTATGCGGCACAGGACGTTGGAAAAGTATTGAATCCTTTGGGCCTCTCCGGTCAGATCGAGGGAGGCATTGGTATGGGAATCGGATATGCTTTGTCAGAGGAGATGATCGTGAAAGATGGTATTGTGTTGAATCCCACTTTCCATGATTACAAATTATTGACAGCTACCGATATGCCCGATATCCACTTCTATCCCATAGAATCTATGGATGAAAGAGGGCCTTATGGTGCCAAAGGAGTGGCTGAAGCGCCATTGATACCAGTAGCTGCGGCAATAGCAAATGCAGTGTCAGAAGCAATAGGCACACGCATTTATTCGTTACCATTAACACCGGAGAAGGTATTAAAAGCACTTTCAGAAAAGAAGATTACAAAAGATGAAAAACTGCCTGCAGGGCAGCAATAAGGATGAATAGAAGTAAATACATTTGTGATGAATTTTGATGTTGTCAGCCCGGCCACGAGTGCCGAACTACTAAAGGTATTGAACAACCTCGACGGTAAAGAATACCGGCTGGGTGCCGGTTATTCCGATTTGTTGCTGGAACTGAAAAGAGAGAGCAATGACCATTTGACAGTTGTCAATATTGCCAACCTGGATGAGGAAGAGTTCACCTCTATCAAGCAAGAAGAGGATAACTTACATATTGGGGCATTAGTAACCGCGAAAGAAATTCTTGCTGACAAGACCATACAAAGTGAATTCCAGGTATTGCACAAGGCTGCTTTTGAGTTAGCTTCTCCCCAGATCAGGCAGGTGGCTACTATTGGAGGCAACTTATGTACTGCTTCTCCTGCGGGAGATATGTCATGTGCGCTCATGGCTTTGGAAGCTGTGTGCCATATTCTCTCGATCAACGGTACCATTCGAACATTGCCAATGAAGGACTTTTTTGTGGATGTACGCAAATCAGGTTTGCAAAAGGGGGATGTACTTCAAAGGATCACCATTCCGGTAGGAAATAAGTATCAAAATATCTATTCAGATTTTATCAAGATCGGCACCAGAAGATCTATGGAGTGTGCAGTGATATCACTTGCTTATCACATTTATACAGACAAAAAGGACAATATCCTTCAGGCAGGGGTAGCAATTGGATCGGCTGCTCCTACTATAAAATTCGCTGAAGATGGATGTACCTTCCTGCAAGGGAAAAACTATTCTTCTATCAATCAAGAACAAATTGATGAGTTCACAGACAAGGTATTGAGCTATGCATCACCCATATCAGACGTTAGAGGGTCTGCCTGGTACCGTAAAGAAGTACTTAATAATATTTGTAAAACCATTTTTAAGGATTAATTTTGCACTATGCTGTTACAACATGACATTGAACATATAATTAAGCTATCGCAGAATGAAAACCCCTATGGGGCTTCACCCATGGCATTAAAGGCCATCGATGACAGCTATCATTCTATCCATCGTTATCCGGCATTCATTCCTGCGGTTCTGAAATATAAATTAGCTGCTGAGCATCATTTATCAGCAGAGAATATTGTAGTGGGAGCCGGTTCTGTAGAGATCATAGACCTTGTGATCAAATCACTATCAAATGTAGATGAAGAGGTCATTGCTTCTGAAAAGTCATTTATGGCATATCAACTCTTGGCAAAGAACAATAGAAGGGTGTGTAAGATTGCTAAGATGGAGGAGCATACTATCAATTTAGATAATATTGAAGCTCTCTGCACTGAAAAGACCAAGGTCATATTTATTGCCAATCCAAACAACCCTACCGGGACAATCGTCACTCAGGATGCTTTTGAAAAATTTCTGGCAAATATATCGCCCAATATCTATGTGGTGATCGACGAAGCATATATTGATTACGTGAATGACATCTCATATCCTAACTCACTTAAGTTGAGGAAAAAATATCCCAATTTGATCATTATCCGTACCTTCTCAAAGATCCATGGCCTGGCTGCCCTGCGAATAGGTTATTCCATCGCAACCAAAGAAATATCCGCTTTGATTGAGAGTTTCCGTACTCCATTTTCTGTCACCACTTTAGGTGTAGCTGCGGCAATGGCTTCTATCGACGACCATGATTTTATCAGGGAATGTACTGCCTTGAACGAAAAAGAAAGGGAATACCTGCATGATGAGATGAATGATCTTGGCCTAAAGGTGGTCAAATCCCAGGGTAATTTTATTTTCCTGGAATGTGAGAGCGAAGAACATAAGCAGCACTTATATGATATGTTCAAAGAAAAGGGATTTCTTGTCAGAACCTTAGAGGCCTTTGGCATAGCTACTGGGCTAAGAATAAGTGTTGGAATGCCTGAAGACAATAGGCATTTAATTGAATGTTTGAGGCAGTTTTAGTCTCACCTGATCACACTTCACTATAAATTTTATTCTTTCTCCGCAACTTCTTTACTCGGCTTTTGACTGGTGGATTCGCTGTAGTCCTTTTTTTCATAATATCGAAAGAAAAACTATTTAGTCATATCTAATCAACAACAACAAATTTCTTACCTGGTAATTTGCAATTAATAGTCTTCGCTGTCAAATAATAAATTCCTGGAGACAAAGCAGGTAAATTAATAACATATTTATTAACTCCTTCATTACAATAATAATCCATGCTTAATATTGTTTTCCCAAAAACGGTAATAATTCTTAAACTAACTTTTTCATTATTGACGTTTGATCGATAATGAAAGAAAATTTCCTTTTGTTTATCAATAATGTTTGGATAGATATAGAAATCATTTTTCAATTCCATTTCTTTTGGATAAATATACTGTTCAAGTAAACCTCTTTTACTTGGATATTCATTGTTTTCACAATCTACAATGTTTGGTCTAATAGAATCCGCTTCCCAAGTAAACGTATGAATAGTTTCTAAAGAATCAACAACTGTTGTAGAATCTCTTGTTCTTGTTAATAAAGTATCTACATATAATGGTATTGAATCGTAACATTGTGATTGCACAGCCCCAACTTCATCTGTATGAATGACTGTAAGTTCTATCTTAGGATTAAAACCTGCTGTCTCATGCCTACAATGCATTACATAACCGGTATCAGCTTTTTTCATTGAGTGAAGATAATTCCTGGTATAAAGTGTATCAAGAATATCTCTATAAACATTAGACCATATTGGATTACCCATACTGTCTGTTTTAAACAGCCATGGATCCACATAATCATATGTCGTATCAGTATAACTATTAAGTCCAGCTATAACATAATCGTTATTCGCAGTATCTTCAACAACAACATATCCATAATTTTCATATTTCGTAGAATAATATCCATAACCCCATATAACATTTAAATTATTATCTAATTTGACTAAAGTTGCATATGAAATTGCGGAATCTCCTTTAGTGTGCCCTGTGAAAAGATAGCAACTGTCTTCGGTTTCAGTTATTGAATATCCTTCATCGTACATTTTCTGAGTATAATAAATCATAGTATTTTGGAGATTTCCCTTTCCATCTATTTTTATAATATAATCAAGTGGACTGAGGCCTATACAACGGGCAATAATAATGAATCCAGAATCTCTTGTAACAAATATTGACCTACCATGCTCTTGAGTAAATTGAGATGCATTGTATGTATAATCCCAAATTAATGTCCCGTTTCCAGATAGTTTAAAAGTATAAACAACTGTTGATAGTGGAGCATTAACTGAAACACCAGTCACAATAATACCATCTGAAACGGTATCAACTGGATAAACTTGTTGGACAAAAGAAAATCCTTCTTGATTATAGTTATCTCCTAAATATTTAACCCATGATACATTTCCTAAAGTATCAGTTCTAATAACCAAAACATCTAATTCCCCACCCCGAGAATGAGAGTTGGTTGATCCAACAATATAATAACCCCTTACACTTCCTCTATCAATTATTTCTTGAACTGCATATCCCCCATCCCAATACATGGTATCGCCATATGTTTTTGCCCAAACTTTATTCCCATTTCTATCAAGTTTCATTAAAAAAACATCAGAGCTATTTGAGAATGGTCCGGCAGTATGAGCAACAACAATATAGCCTCCATCTTTAGTTGTTGTATTGAATGATCTCCATCCAAATAATTCGCAGTTCCAGGGCGACTAATTCCCAGAAAACTTCCTAACCAATAGTATCTGTAAAACGTGGATTGCGCATAACAATTATCGCTTATAAAAGTACCTGCTATTGTAAAAGTAATAAGTACTAATAATAATTTTACTGAATGTTTCAATGGATTTCTCATGGCAATATGTTTCAATGAGTATGTTATTTATTGTACTGAAATTTTCCTGTTAATAATACATTCTCCAATTTGTAACCTGCCAAAAAAGATCCCTTTATTGATTTTAGCAACATGGACTTTATTTATGGCCTGATTTCCCTGAATATCTTTTTCAAATACTAATGTGCCCAGCACATCGTAGATCTTAATATGAACCTGTTTCCCATTTGTATTTTCAATTTCAATAGTGAATGAGCCATCATTGGGATTTGGATAGATAACAATGTCTTGATTTATAATAGTTTTTCTGATACCTATCTCTGAATAGTCATACTCAGCTGAAGTATCTGATTGGCATGTATTATCCATTATTATTACCCTATATTTTCCATATTGGGCGGCAAATATGGTTTGCGTTATATCAACCAGTAATGTATCATTGAAGAACCATTGATAAGATGCTCCGGCTATACTGCATTTTAGGCTGTCGATACCCACCAAACTTATAGATGGTTTTGAGGGTTGTGGCAATACTGTTATTGTAAATGTAGTATCAATAATCCGTTGGCAGCCGGTAGCTTTTTGAGTTTCAACTATTCTAAGGGTAGTTGTTGAAGTAAGCGCACTTGTTGATAGGAAGATCGAGTCATTATTCCCGTTTAGAATAATGCCAATTTGATTACCTGTAAGCGTATCTTCCAGATGATACGTTTTAGATGTATCAGAATATATGATTCCAATAGTTGCTGATTCATTCGCACAAATAGTGTCACTGCTCATCAAAACAGCTTGAGAAGCTTGCCATGACCTGTATAACTCCCAAACCTCACATTCATCTAATATTCTATTATAAATTCTAACCTCATCAATTTTTCCGTGGTGATTATTAGAATTAGATATGTGTCCGATGAAAAGATTTTCAAGATTACCGATGTTGACATTTGCTGTATTAAGTAAAGTGTCTAATCTGCCGTTGATGTATAACTTAAGTGCTATCCCATCACCCGAAGTACAGCAGATATGATACCAGGTACGTAAACTTAATTTCGTATTTGAAGTAATTTCAGTATTAGGGAAGGGCCATCTTTCAATTCCGTAACTTGGAATATATGTATAATCAGGCTGCCTAAATAACCAAATTCTACAACTTCCATTATCAATTTCAGATCCTTTTGATACAAGTGTAATAGTAGGAAGTGCCGGGCTGTCGATATAAATCCAGCCGGCTAGGGATTGTTGGCTTAAAAACTGCAATGTAGAATCGTGAGGAATTGTAATTTCATCATTAATACCGTCAAAATAATAAGCGCTATTAGAATCAGCAAATCTATCAGTTGTTAAAATTGCTCCTACCACTGTTCCATGATTGTTATTGCCACTGGAATCATTTGCATTTCCTGTAAATGGGTAATAAGCCACAAGGCCGCTGTCCAAGTCAATTTGAGAAAATAAACTGGTGGTCAATCCTAAAGTAAATAGTAACAGCAATAATTGAATTCTGTAATAGATAGAATATTGGGTTGGTATCATAAAGTTATGTTGCATTGGTTTGGTAGTTTTACAGTGAATAGTCATTAGATTTCATAATATTTCCTGTTTAATCCATATATCCAGAAAATTTATTTTATCATAAATCAAATAATTTATGATCTCTCTACAAAAATGCTCAGGCGGATTCTTTTTTTGCAGTCAAGATTTGAAAATGAATGTGACATAAGCCAAATACATTATTAATAACTGCAATTCAAATTTAATATAATAATTTCAAAATACAAATCATCTTTGTAATATTTTTAACATCTTGATTTGACTATTGAATATCAGTTTTGAAGCTAGAGATGCTTGTTTAAGCCCCCCTTCATTTGTGGGCCAGAGGGCAACTATCCTGTACAATAATTGCAATCTGTTGCTTTGGTCTGAAAGATGCGCTGTTCCTTTAATCTTACTCAAAATTTCTAAATACCAAATAACTTTAAAATCACAGAACTGGTAAAAGTTTCTGGGATTATTTTATTCTTTTCCGATTTATATTTTATTTCGGATTTCCTTACTCAGATAGACTTTAATTCCTCCTTACTCGGCTCTTCGTCAGTCGGTTCCTCATTAATTGGTTCACCGCTATCCAATTTTGCAAGCATTTCTTTTTGTTCGAGGTAATCTTTATTCTCTATGCCGGCTCTGCTTTGGAGCATGCGCCATGCTTTGCGTCGCTCCACGCAAAAGATCACCATATGCCTTGAGATACTGCGATAGACCTCATTCCCTTCATCATCATAATCGATCACATACACCCTAAAATCAGGGATATAACCCCTATGGTTTTTATCCAAATGATTGCGCTGAACGATATCATCCATAGTGATCTGTTGCAGGATATCTTCCAGGTTTACCATATCCTTTACATCCTCTTTTTTCACAACTCTATGATGCAATCGGAAACGTGCTTCAGTAAATGCCCAGTGCGCTACGGTATAAGTATATTTCTTCCGGGTAACAGGTGCAGCGCTTGAGTACCAATCCCTGGTATATTCAGGGTTACCTTTAACATTTAGTGTTTCGGGATAAGATTCTCCCAATTGTGGATTAAACACAAATTCAGGCATGCCGCGGCTGTCTCTAACAAGACGTGCTTGTGTTTGAGATGCATGGTCGGGTACACCATGTTCGGGTTGACAAGTTGTGTAGGCCTGGTAAAAGGAAGTACCACGATATGTTAATCCATCCACAAGCGCTTTGAATAAACTCCCTGTATTTGCCTGTGATATCTGGGCAATAAATGGGGAACCATGTCCTCCAAGCAAGGCCTCTGATACGGATTTCATTTCCGTGAGCTTTCCCTGCACTGCATCCCCTAATTGATTCATGTCAAATCCACCGGCCATAGGCGAAGAATCAGAGTTTTGTCCTCCGGTATTTGAATAAACCTGGGTATCTAACATTAATATATTAACATTAGGGCGGTTTTGTAATACTACCTTTGACAAATTCTGAAATCCAATATCTCCCAGGCCTCCATCACCTCCAATAACCCATATCTTCGGTAATTCCATGATCTCTAACTCATTCATATCAGTATCTGAAAAATGGGTGAAGCTGAAATAATCTTCATCGGTAAAAGGGATGGAATCTCCAGATAATAAAATATCTGCCAACCGCTCAGGTATGACTGAATGATAACTATGGTCTTTAATAAAGCTCTCTCCCATTAGCCACCCAATAGTAGCACCATCCTGGAAAAGAGAGTTCATCCATGGATAGGTATGAGGAACGTTAGGAGGTGTTGAACCATATACAGTATTACATCCTGTATTTGCTGCCATGGCCATCACTGACATTCCATTAGGGGCAAATCCTTCGATCACTTGCAAATCTGTATGGTCATTGCCATCTTGCCGCATCACGGTTGCAATTGCTTCTACGATATCTTGATCACTTCCTGAAAATTCGTTGACAATTCTTGTTTCGGTTTCACCAGCATCTTTGCCGCCATAGCCCATTAATATATGCAATACTGTCTTCTTCAGATTAAGATAAGATTCCTCATTTTTGTTTTTCAGTTCACTTAGCTTTTTAGCTCCCTCTTTTTCCAATTGGTCTGCTTTAGCATAAAGCCGTTGCGCTTTAGACTTGAACATCGGCCTCATAAGAGCTTCTGACATTGTAGCTACAGCTCGGAGTACAGACTTTTCACCACACCCTGCACAAGCCCCATCTCCTGATACTAAAGCATTGTATTTTGAATGCTGCATCAAATGGAATTTCAGTACTGCCGCTTTAGATTCTTCGGGCGAGTCACTATTATACAAACCAAGATATTTCTGAGGTGTGTCACGCAGCAGTTTCAGGAAATGAGTTGCCGTACCATTTGCGGCATGCAATTCTTCAGTCTCTTTGACCATTTTCAAAGCATTGTGATTGCCACATGCTTCAACACAAGCACCACATCCCTTGCAGAGGTCATTCACAAAAATGGAGAACACTCCGCCCGCACCGGGCTCTTTCTTTTCTTTACCACTAAATATCGCCTTCACCTTATTGTAGGCAATCGGCACTACACTTAATATAGCGGTCACTTCATTTATAGACTCCTTTGAGATCGTACCTTCAGCCAAACCTTCCAAGTGCCCAACAACAATATCCTTAAAAGTAGGTGAGTCCTCATTGGTTGCATCCGCCGGCTTTATGTTAGCGATCTCCAACATTTTAGCTCTCCCACTATTTTCAATATCAGGTATCCTATTTATCAACACATCTCTATCCTTCTCATTGGAAACATAGTTTTTGAAAACCGTTGAAAGAATGGTTGGAATATCCTGAGCAGTGTTTGGCAATGCGGAATCAGGGCATACAATGATACAATCCATACATTGCGTACAATTTTCGGCCAAAAATACGGGCACCTCACGGCGCGCTATATATTTGCTTGCCGAAGCTCCGGTTCCGGCGGCAACAACTCCCACTGATGCCAGCGGGCTTGATGGCTGATCATATTCCAGGCCTGCACGGAATTCCTTATCAAAGAAAGACATCTTGAAAACAGGTGCTTTCTCCTGTTCGACAAATGCGTTTTCAGCATTGTCTATACAAGGTTTTAGAATTGATCCACTGAAAGAGGAGCGGTCTGGGGCATCCTCTTTACCAACGGGCACCTCGATCACCTGCTCAAATCCCTCTTGCATCACCGTCATATTTGATTCAACAACGGCTTTACCAAAGCGGCCAAATTTCTTTTCATATTGATCCCGTACAGTGGTGAGGAATTCCTCTTTGGGGATCTTATAATCATCTAAAAAGGTAGATACCCTAAAAAAACCACCTAAAAACGAGTTCCCCTGCATTCTTGTCTGGAGGTCTTCTCTTGAAGTCGCTTTTTCAGCTATCGAAAACCCATTCAATATAAAGATCCTTATCTCCTTATCGATGATCTCTTTCCGGTATTTCTTTGGAATGCGCTCCCATGCTTTTTCTCCTGAAGTCTCATTGGATTCCCACACAAAAGCACCTCCCTTCTCCAATCCTGTCAAAGGATTAGTGTGGAGGAATATCTTAGGATCACAACACAGTACCACATTCACATGGCGAAGGTCACAATTGACCCTTACCCTTTCAGGTGCAGCCACCAGAAAGTAGTTGGTTGGGGCGCCCTTCTTCTCAGAGCCATACTTTGGATTTGCACTGATGTGTATCACCTCTTTTGGCGCACCATTCTCATCTACAACTTTATCCCTCTCTGCAATATAATTAGAGAAATCTCCCAATATAACGCCTAAATTCTTACCTGTAGTGATCATACCCCACCCACCAATTGAATGGAATCTAACGGCTATTGACTTTTCCGGTAAGCAAGAAGGGGTGTCTTCAGAGATCACACTATATGGGTGGTCTATACCTATAAAGAAAAAACTGGCACCCTCTCCATATTTCTTTCCATCCTTTCTGGCCACTTTTCCTTGAGAAAAATCATACGCTCCCAAGATCCCCTCGGGCCTGAAGTCACGAGACCCCAAACCATAAACACCGGATAGGATTTCAGGCATTTCGGTGGCAGGGTCCAACTTTTCAATATTGTCATGGACATTACTCTTAAAATTACTTGCCGCTTTTGATAATGCGATCTTGATGTCCCTGGTAAGCGGGTTATCCCCTGCCAATGGCTCATCAGATCTTTCCAGGACAATGACCTTCTTCTTTCCTTTCAGTGCGCTGATAATTGCATTTTCAGGGAAGGGGCGGACCACATTAACGTGAATGACTCCGACCTCTTCATTGCGTACTTCCTTAATATGATCAACAGCGGCCTCAATATTTTCGGCGGCACTGCCCAGGGCCACAAATACAGTATCCGCATTTTCACAGTTATAAGATGAAATAAGGCCATAATGGCGGCCGGTAAGATCACCAAATTCCTTATAGGCTTGTTCAAAGAATGGGATTATGTGTTCAGAGAAATTATTTCGCCTGGCGGCCACGCCATTCATGTAGTGTTCTTGATTCTGCACAGGTCCTAGCACCACGGGGTTCTTAAGATCTACAGTTGCTGGTACACGCCTCCTCTTAGGCCCAAACAATGTCTTTTGTGCTTCCGTTGGACAATCAATAATATCGGCGGGGTCACCCAAATACTCTCTAACAAGTGCAGCTTCTGGTTCGAGGAATGTTCTTTCAAGGTGAGTGGTTAGGAATCCATCCTGAACATTCAGTCCGGGATTCAAACTCAACTCATTGACCTTACGTAATATAAGTGCCTGATCCGCTGCTTGCTGAGCATCCTTTGAAAAGGTGACATTCCACCCGGTATCTAAAGTTGCATACACATCATCATGACCACAATGCACATTCAAGGCATGTTTTGTTAAAGCCCTGGCGCCAACTTCTACAACCAGCGTACTCAACTTTCCGGGTGCATGAAAATACTGCTCCAATCCATAGACGATTCCCTGCCCTGAAGTAAAATTCACAGTTCTTTTTCCGGTTACCGATATTGCGATAGCTCCACCCTGAGCAGCATGCTCTCCTTCGGTTTCTATTGCTATTAACGATCTGCCAAAAGCATTCAATTTACCTTTTGCATAGGCATCCTGAAAATTCTCACCCATTTCGGTGGAAGGGGTTATTGGATAGAAGACCCCTGCTTCAGCTATTAAAGTCTCAGTAGAAGAGACCAATATATTACCATTGATGGTTGTCCTCTTTCCGGGGTATTTAATTTTTTCCATACAAGTCCATTTTCATCTTAAATAAGATCAGATCCATTGCTGATCCTGATAAATATTAAATCAACCTATAAAATTATGAAATAAGTGTGAAAAACGTAACAACTTCTTGTTATTCTAAAGGGGAGGTGGAAAGGTAAAAAATCTTATCTGATAAGGGTGATCGTTCCTATGGATGTAAAACTCTGCTCATTCTCCTTCCTGGTGGTCTTCAGGACGTACACATAGGTCTCTATGGGCGCATTCTCACTCATATAGGTACCATCCCATACATAGTTTTCAGAATTACCCTCAAATATCACATTCCCCCATCTGTTGTAGATCAGGAATTCAATTTCATAGTCATCGGTAAGAGTGTTAAAAAAAGAAAAATGATCGTTAACACCATCACCATTTGGTGTAAATGCAAAATCTCCACTAAAGGCGCAATTGCTGACATCATAAATTTCAGCAGTACAGCCAATACTGTTGGTAGCCAACATTTTTACAGCATAAATACCCGGGACCTCATAAGAGTGAATTGGGTTGAAAGTACTGTCAGTTGTTCCATCACCAAAATCCCACAGGTAAGATGAAATATTCTTGCTATTATTATCGATCAAAATTGTTGTCATACCTCTGCATTGAATATCAAATGCCAATTTCATAGCCGGGATCGTGGTATTCATTCCCATAGTAAAATTAGCATTATAGAACATCCCACCATCGCATCCATCGGATCCCCCATAATAGATGCCACCGGCCAACCCACTGGGTCCTCCATCCAGGGAAAGAGTCACATTTGCGGGGAGTGCTGCCACACTGAGCCAACCCATACCTCCGCCGCCACCGCCACCCGGGCCAAATCCTACACTTATCGAGCTGCCTCCTGTGCCTCCTGAAAGGTCTAATTTCAAATTGCTGGAAAAGTTATTGACAGAAAGCAAAATACTGCCTCCACCACCTGCACCTCCCGTACCGTCGCCTAACTCTCCTGAACTTGCAGAGTTTCCTCCCCTTGCAAAGATATTATTGTCGTTTCCATCAATTTCGTCAGATAGAATGATAACGATACCGCCCCCTTCTGCACCGCTGGTCCCCATCTCAAAATGCGAATGTCCTGCGCCTCCGCCGCCACCCATGAACAATTTATTCCCGGCACTTACATAGTTAATACTATCTCCTCCTAATCCGTATACAAATTTCTCTGCTCCCAGGGGAGTATCGGCAGGATATCCCCAGCCACCATCGCCTCCACAACCATAATTGCTTCCGCCACCACCACCTGAGGTATGCACATTTCCACCTCCACCACCATTTGCGGGTGCACCTCGCCCAGAGGTGAAATTTCCAGCACCGAACCCTGCAATACCTTCTCCTTTAGCACTGTAGAAATCTTTGTCAGGATCTACCCGATATTCATAACGAAAGAGCATTTGATGGTAGCCTGATTCTACGATGCCACCTCTAAAACCTTTTCCAATTACATTGATATCTGCATTCATTACCACCTTTTGTGTAGCGTCAATAACGACAACGCCTCCCGTCTTTCCATTCCAGGGAGCACAGGTAATTGAGTTTGTTATTACCGGTGAAACATATTGTGGAACCTTTATCAATTGAACTTTGCCTGAGATCGTATAGGAACCCGTTAGGGCATATTTGAGGTAGATGTTGTTACCATTGACAGATTCAACGATCACAAATTCAAAATTCCCCGCATTTTTAAAATCGAGAATTTCACCATAAGAAGGAGATTCACTTTCATCAATTCTGGCTCCCTGCATTTGAATAATGAGTATAAGGTCACCTGCAGAAAAACCACTTCCATTCTTTACACTTATTGTACTGCAATCGTCATCAATATTGATCACAGGAGTATAATAATTTACCACCCCTGAAATTGAAGGAGAGCCATCTCTGCCATCACCCAAAGATTGTGCTATACCGTGATCAGGAAGTTGCATTAAGGATATCACAGCACATAAAAAGACAATATAATATTTCTCTGCTCTTCTAAACATAGATACACATTATCTCATTGGAGTCAATTATTTTTCTTTAAAAAACCTTCTCTACATATTGACACAAATCATGCTTTAATGATCATACGAACTAAAGAAGCTGAGGTTTCGTGCCTAACTTCAATAAAATAGATTCCGGGCGCGATCCCTTCAAGTTCCAGGCGATAGGAACCTCCGGGAGGTTCCATAGAAAATTCCCTTCCCTGTATGACCGTTCTTCCACTGATATCATGTAGTGATATTTGCAGATCGGTACTATTGCTTCCTTGAAATCCGATGGCAATATAATTATATGCCGGCATAGGATATATCAGAGAGATACTTAGGTCACCATGAGAGAGAATGTCGGATGTGCTTGTCGTATTTTCCATAAACACTAGTGAATCCACATAAACTTTATCCCCACTAGAACCATTATCATTATTTGAAGATACAAATGCCACATAAAATGTAACTGTTCCTGAACCTGAAGATGGTGCTTGCCAATGGTACATCCAATCATGCATTAATGGGTTCACTGAACCGGCCTGAGTCTGAGTTACATATTCATGATATGGGCTTGCGGTTGTAAGGAGTTGTGTCCTAACCGGATCGGTGATCGAAACGGTACCCCCATTATCGCCATTGGACAGTAAGGCAACCGTTTGAAATCCAATTATTGAATCTCCGGTATTCATAGTATAAGGCATCATAGTGTAAACACTATCCGGTATATATCCATTTGGTGGAATACCATTCATTACAGTGATCATGCCAAAACCCGGGTGCGCTGTAAAAGTATCAATATGACAGGATGCATTTGTGGCACAACCTGATTCTCCGGGAGCATTGGTGACACCTGTTGGGGGCCCCATTACATAGGCACTTATAACAATGATGACCATTAAAATTCCAGGGATGAGATAAAAATTCTTTTTCATAGTCGAATCATTTAATTAAAACGGTATAATAACATAACAGCAAATATCTTCACATAGTTTCGCATACATAAATGTTATTGGGTCTTAAAGAATTTCTTCATTATCTGATCCTTTGTGGATCCATTCGTATTTGACACTGTCACTCTACAAAAATATAAGGCAGATGCAAAAGAGATCGTATTGATCAGGATATTTTCAATAGTTCCCTTTCCGTAATAGGTCTTGTAAAATATGAGTTGGCCAAAGATATTATAAATAGCTACTTCTGCTTGATCATTGATCTCACTACCTAATACGGCAATGTTCAAGGAATTACCTACCGGATTGCCTCTCATCAGAATATTGAATGGAACCTGAGGAGGTGGAAAGATCAGGGAATCACCAATATTCTTATAAATATATGCTCCGCCTCCCATATTGCCAACAACCATATCAATGGTACCATCTAGATTCAGATCACCACCAGAGATCGTTGGCCGTAACCCCGGCTTTATCCCCATAAATAGGGAGTCCTTCAGCGTAAAAGTACCGGTCAAATTTCCATCGATATTGGTATACCTGGCTATATACCCACTTTGCATTCCGATCAATAAGGTGCTTTCTCCTGTTGATTCTAAAACAGTTAAAAATGGGGCAGAATGTGCATTCTTGAAATCTTCAGGTTTAAAGTTAATATTCCCAAAGTGCTCTGTCCTTAGAGAAAATACAGGGTTACTTTTTGTGCCCACATTTTTATAATAAAATAGATTCAACACAGAATCTCCTGTTACCAATGTGTCAGTAGATTTCTCTCCGATCAAAAGGTCCAGCAACCCATCACGGTCAACATCAACAAGTTGGGGTTTGCTATAGGTCCCTACATCTATACTGTCGTAGTAATATTCCTTAATAACGAAAGAAGCAATATTCCCTTTTCCGGCAGTATTCTCATAATAATGAAGGTTCCCATCAAATTCACCTATGAACATATCAAGGTCGCCGTCATCATCAAGGTCGCCAAAAGCAGGATAAATATTATTGATATTAGAAGGATTTAAGGCAAACAAACCAGCATAATCTCTTGTTATAAGATCAAAAGAAGGAGATTGTTGGGTCCCCACATTCTTATATAAGGAGAGGCCGGAGTTATCATTGATCCCATCAATATAGTAGTCACCATTCCCTATCACCAGATCAAGGAGGCCATCACTATTGTAATCAAAAAAAACAGGGTAGGATGCCTCACCTACTTCGATCATTTCATCCTGTAGAAAATTAGTAGATATACGCTGAAAATTTGGAGATGAGTCTGTCCCATTATTGCTATAATACCATGAGCTCTTAAAATTTCCGGAATTGATTTGGTTAGGAGCTGCCAAAAGATCCCTTACGCCGTCAAAATCGACATCCACATAATAGGTTGCAGGGAAGGTATAAAATGCAATGGGATTCACCAGTGGATAAAGAGAATCATAGTTGATAATAAGAGCATTGCTTTTAGTCCCTCCATTGGTCAGCATGTATGCCGCTGTCGTCAAAATGTCTCCAACAATAAGGTCCATAATGGTGTCGCTATTGAGATCTAAGGCCAGGGTGGTAGAACCGGGGTGCATTTTCCTTTCGCCCTTTAGTTCTTCTGCACAAGTATCATTCATGGTAACAGTGCTGGTAAATAGCGACTCCTTAAAATATCCCCAACAATAGTGATCCAGATCGTAGATCAATGAGTCACATGTTGTATCCGTCTCTATGGAGAGGTTCTTAAAATATCGCAACCGCTCTCCTGCCCATTCGAATGATAAGATGTCAATATCTCCATCGCCATCAATATCCGCCACTGCAGGGATGTCTACCTCGCTAACGAATACAGGATCATTAGGTGCGGGGGTAGTTTCTACTGTTAAGTAGTCTTTCACTAATGTGAACTTCAATCCATCAGTGATATTATAATCATTTCGATATACCCGAACTCCGCCATTATTGATTTTAGCGGAAGTGTAAATATCCATTTTGCCATCACAATTATAATCTACCAATAAGGCCCAATTGTGCATTTCAGGGAAAATGGACTCATAGTCAGGAGCATGTTCATAATCGATTTCTCCTACGGTGCCGTTATTGATGAATGTTATACCTCTATCTCTGCTCCTATCAAAGATGAATAGGTCCATTATCCCATCTCCATCGAGGTCGATTTCAGAAAACTGGGGATTATTAATGCCTCCTGCCCATGGAAATTTCAATGGAGTGGCTGAAACAGTGACCGGGATGTCGTCCCAGCTTTCAAACAATAACTGTGCTAGTAAGGGATTGCCAGGCATCATACACAATACAAGAGCTACGATGAAGCAATACCTTCTCACAATAGTATTCACTAATGCAATATAAGGTGAGTTCACACAAAACATCTTAAAGAGCATTTGCGCTGTGGGCTTTATGGTGCGTATTGATAAGGCCATAAACTATAAGAAAAGCTAAAATACCTAAATTCAGGTAACAAACATATTATACGTCAATTTAGGTAAAAATAACGAAATATGGAAGATTTATTTTATAGTTAATGTAATATTAAGGTCACAAATTAAGTAGTATATATTTAATAACAGTTCATACTACAATAAAAGTTCTCCTTTTGGGGGTAAAATATGATTAGAATCATAGGATTTTCATCGATAATCAAAGTATCTTTACATAGAGAAATGGCTATAAAAAGTAGCCCTATTTTGTGAATAAAACCTATACAATGGGAAACAACAATATTTACTCCTGGCAGATGACCGGTATCAAGGAAGATTTCAAACTTTCTGAAAAACCGACACCTACCCTGAATGAAGGAGAAGCTTTAGTGAAAATTGCCGGATGTGGCGTATGTCATACAGACATTAGTTTTTGGCACTATGGCGTAAAGACCAAACAAGAGCCACCCCTTACCTTAGGCCATGAGATCAGTGGTACAGTGGTTGATGGGCCGGATGACTGGAAAGGGAAGAAAGTGATCATTCCTGCGGTACTCCCTTGTGGAGAATGCGATCTTTGCCAAAGTGGTAGAAGCAATATTTGTCAAAAACAGTTGATGCCGGGCAATGATTTTGACGGAGGTTTTGCCTCCCATATTGCTGTTCCTTATAAATATTTATGCCAGGTACCTGACAGTGTACTTGAAAAGTATTCCCTTGAGCAGTTGGCTGTCATTGCAGATGCCATATCCACCCCTTACCAGGTTATGAAAAAAGCAGAAATCCAGGCAGGAGATCTGGCCATAGCCATTGGTGTTGGAGGTATCGGTATCTATGGAGCTCAAATGGCCAAGATCCATGATGCAAAGGTTATTGCACTTGATTTAGATGATCAGAAACTGGCAATAGCCAAAGAAAATGGTATTGATGCTACCTTGAACATTAAGGACCTGGATATTAAAACTATAAAGGGTAAAGTGAGAGAGATCGCCCAAGAGATAGGAGCGCCAAGGTATGGATGGAAGGTATTTGAAATGTCAGGATCAAAAGGTGGCCAGGAGCTGGCATTCAGCTTGCTCACATTCGCTTCAACACTTTCTATTGTTGGGTTTACAATGGACAAACTGGAAGTAAGGTTGAGTAATCTCATGGCATTTGATGCTAAGGTGATCGGTACATGGGGCTGTAAGCCCGAATTATATCCTGAGGTTGTGGATCTGGTGGCAACGGATAAGCTAAAGATCGGCCAGTTCGTGCAGACATTTCCAATGTCAGAGATCAACTCAGTATTCAAGGATACCTTAGACCATAAATACACGAAAAGGAGTGTTTTGGTACCTGATTTTAATTGAAGGAATCTCTAAAAACTAAATTGTTAACCTCCAAAATTCCAAGTGTGAAATTCGAAATCTCAATTACGAAATCCTAATAAACAAAAAAAGAAATAGGTTTTAGTTTAGGATTTAATTCGAATTTCGAAATTGTCGATTTGGATTTGTAATTTAGTGGTTAGAATTTTCGGTAATCGAAAAATCACCTTTTATAGAAAAGTTACTTATTTATCTTTAATAAAATTTATTGTCATGTTAGCTAGTCACAATTTAACCGATACAAAATACAAGGAAATAATATTTGAAAAACGACCTTGCCTGGATAGTGATGGGAATGCTGTGGATGGTATTTTCAATGCCTATATCATTATGAATAATCCTGATCAGTTCAACTCCTATACCACAAATATGGTTAAAGAGGTGATTCTCGGATTCAGGGAAGCTTCTAATGACAGGTCAGTAAATGCAATTGTCTTCACTGCAGTAGGGAACAAAGCATTTTGCACAGGCGGCAACACCAAGGAATATGCTGAATATTACGCAGGAAATCCTCAAGAATATAAGCAGTATATGAGGTTGTTCAACGATATGGTGTCTGCCATCTTAATGTGCGACAAGCCGGTGATCAACAGGGTGAATGGCATGAGAATTGCCGGAGGGCAGGAGATCGGTATGGCATGCGATTTTACCGTTGCCCAGGACCTTGCACGGTTCGGACAAGCCGGGCCAAAGCATGGTAGTGCACCTGATGGCGGCTCCACAGACTTTTTACACCTCTTTGTAGGCATAGAAAAGGCGATGTACTCATGTACCGTATGTGATCCATGGAGTGCTCATGAGGCATACAGGCACGGACTGGTCACTGAGATCGTTCCAGCTTTGAAGGTAGATGGTGAGTTCATTCCTAATCCATTGGTTCATACAGACAAGTATAATAATGAAAAGGGAGAGATCGTATATGGCATGCCTAAAACGGGTGATGAAGCAGGTAAAGCGAAAGAGATCCTCAAATCTGGGGAAGTCTCTCTTGACCTATTAGATAAAGCTGTTGATAAGCTATGTACCAAATTGATGTATACTTTCCCAAATTGCATGAGTAAAACGATCAACTCTGTGAGAAAGAAAAAATTAGAGCATTGGGATCAAAACAAAGAATCCAATCGTGACTGGTTGGCATTGAATATGATGACTGAGGCCAAAGCCGGTTTCAGGGCATTCAATGAAGGGCCTAAAGGCAAGAAGGAAATTGACTTCATTAAATTAAGGCAGTTCCTGGCAGATGGGCATGAATGGAATGACGAATTGATCAAGGCGATATCTCCTCAATATCAGCAGGAAGAAAAATCAGTGTAAGGGAATAGGGCTCAATTATTTTCCCTTAATCCACTCATCGGTTCACTCTTATTGCAGATTGTTTGAGTAACCTGATATAAATCAGTAAAGAAACAATATGTCACTTAGAAATCGTACCTTTAATCGTTTTTATGGCAAAAATAGATCTACAATATACACACGGTGAAGCAGTTGCAGAGATCATACTCTCTGATCCCAAGAACAATGTTCTGGATAAGGTAATGATGAATGAATTGCTTGCTTTGATCCCTGATTTCAGAAAGAATGATGGATTAAAGCTCATCACCTTCGAAGGAGCTGGAGATCATTTTTCATTTGGCGCCAGCGTTGAAGAGCACCAAAAAGAGCAAGCTCCGGATATGATCGCCACCTTCCACAAACTGCTGATAGAACTCTCAGAATTACACATCCCTATGCTCAGCAAAGTATCGGGGTATTGCCTGGGGGGTGCCATGGAATTAGCTTTGATCACCCACTTCATATTTGCAGATAAGAGTGCTATTTTCGGCCAGCCGGAAATTCATCTAAGCGTATTTCCCCCGCCTGCATCAATCCTTTTGCCATTGAAAATTGGTTATGGCAGGGCTGAAGAACTTTTGCTTACCGGCAAAAACATTGCTTCAAAGCAGGCCTTTCAAATGAAAATGGTCAACCACTTATTTAAAGACAAAGAACGTTTAGATAAGAAAACGAATAAGTGGATCGAACAAAATATAATACCTAAAAGTGCTGTTGCCTTGCGATATGCTACAAAAGCCAGCAGGTTGTATCTTAACAGTATTTTAAAGGAATATCTTTCAAAATTGGAATCGATCTATATTAATGAACTCATGGAGACTGAAGATGCCAATGAAGGTATTCTTTCTTTCCTGGAAAAGAGGAGGCCCGTTTGGCATAATGCATAAAAAGAAAATTATACTCATATCGCCCACTGCATCTGACAGAAAAACCCAAAAAGCACTTAGGATCCCAGAGATCGCACTTAGTATAATCGCTGCATTTACTCCTGAGGAGTTTGAGGTGGATGTTGTGGAAGAAGACCTACAAGAGATCAATTATGATATAGAATGTGATATTGTAGGTATTAGCTGCATGACAGCGAATGCTCCAAGGGGTTACGAGATCGCAAAGGAATTCAAGAAGAGAGGAAAAACAGTTGTATTTGGAGGCATTCATCCTACAGTGCTTCCCGATGAAGCGCTTCAATATGGTGACTCAGTGATCATTGGCGAAGCAGAAAATTCCTGGGAGAATTTTTTGGCCGATTATTTAAAAGGCGACATTCAGCCCACTTATAGGAGCAATCAACCTGATGTTAGTGATTATCCTTTTCCTAAAAGAGATCTTTCAAGGAAAAAAGGACTTTTTAATGTGAAACCCATTCTTACTACCAGGGGTTGTCCTTTTAATTGTAATTTTTGCTGTGTCCCTGAATTCTTCGGAAAAAAGCTCCGACATCTTCCCCCCGAAAAGGTGGTTGGTGATATTGTTGCTGCAAAATCAAAGAACTTTTTGTTTTTGGATGATAATATCATTGGAAATCCCAAATACGCATTGAAGTTATTTGAGGCGATCGCTCCACTGAAAATTAAGTGGGTAGGCCAGGCATCCATCACTTTCGTGAAAAAGGAAGAGCTCATGAGAGCTGCTCAAAAAAGTGGCTGTGTTTCCCTATTTTTTGGTGTTGAGTCAGTTTCAAAATCGCAGTTGAATAAGATGCGAAAGAGTTTAAATGAGATCCACCTGATAGAGGAAGCGATACAGAAGGTCAAAGATCTGGGCATTGCTTTCCATGCTTCCATGGTCTTTGGTTTTGATGATGATACTATTAGTGTATTTGATGAAACGTTGGAGTTTTTGATGAGAAACAAGATCGGCACAGGTTCTTATAATATTCTCACTCCTTATCCGGGAACTGAAATTTATAAGCAATTCAAAGCTGAGGGCCGATTATTGACAGAGAACTGGCGTTACTTTGATCATAATACGGTAGTATTTAAGCCAAAGAACATGACTCCCATGGAGTTGGCTGAAGGGCATCTCCAATTCAGGAAAGATCTTTACAGCCTTGGTTCTATAGCAAAGCGGCTTCCCGGAAACTTGAGCCATCCATTCTTGTATTTATTCATGAATATGGCACAACGGATCCGAAACAAAGAAATGACTGCTTCCTTGCATGACAATATGGAATGCATTATGAATGATCCCAAATTTGCTGATAGCACCATTGAGGAAGAGCCATTGATCAGGGTGGCTGAATAGGGGTTATCTGAAGAAGTTTTTTGTTTTCTGTTTTCTGTTTACTGTTTTGTGTTTTCTGTTTTCTGTTTACTGTTCTATTCCAATGTCCTTTGGATATGTAATTATTTTTCAACACTTTTAATGGCAGAACAGCGCTTTTATCCAGCTGAGATTAGGTACTAATGTAGCCTTCCCGAAATATGTAGGTTTCCCGAAATATCGGACAATTTAAAAGTAGAATATTTTATAACTTTAAACTGTTTCAATTACTCTCTAAAGATCAAATAGTGGGTGGCGGGAAAATAGTATTAGAATAATATTTGAGGTGTGCATTAAACAAATCAAATTGCCCGGTGAGTTTTGATCATTTTCCAAATCCTCTGCTTATATTCGTGCTCGCCATTCGAACAATAGCAAGAATGAAAAGGATAATAAAGATGATCTTATATATACTATTAGGAATCATACTCACGGTGATCATTATATTGGCAGTTTTTGTGAACTTCTCTCCTCAATTTGGAAAAAAACCGACAGGAGAAATCCTTGAACGAATTGAGCGCTCTACCAATTACAAGAATGGAAAATTCAATAACACCAAAAAGGGAATAGGCGATTTCCCATTTTCTGCTTACAAGAAAATGATCACTGAAATGCTGAAGAAGAGGGAACTTGCCACGCCTCCTAACCGAACGCTAACAAAGTATAAAGGGGATATTGACTTAGTGAGCCCGATCAATGATTCAGTAACGCAATTTACCTGGCTGGGACATTCTACTGTATTCGTACAAATAGATGGACATAATCTATTAATAGATCCAATGTTGGGAGATGCTTTCGGCCCCATCACATTCAGGGCCCAAAGCCAACGGTTTACAAATTCTAAGGTGGTTGCTATCCATGATCTCCCCAAGATAGATGCTGTTTTGATCACGCACGACCATTACGATCACCTCGATCTTAGCTCCATAAAACAACTTATCGGAAAAGTGGATCGCTATTTTGTTCCTCTTGGAGTATCAGCTCATTTAACGAGTTGGGGAGTAGATGAAGAAAAGATCACTGAATTGGATTGGTGGGAAGAGATACAATTTAAAGGGCTGACCCTTGCTGCAACACCTGCTCAGCATTTTTCAGGGAGGGGCTTGATGGATAAATTCTCGACTTTATGGATGTCATGGGTGATAAAAGGGAAAGAACATACCATCTACTTTAGTGGTGACTCAGGATATTTTGATGGATTTAAGCAGATCGGTGAAAAATATGGGCCATTTGACCTGACCATGATAGAGTGCGGGCAATTCAGTGAAATGTGGCCGGAACTGCATATTTTCCCGGAACAAATTCCGCAAGCGCATATCGATCTAAAGGGTAAAGCGTTGATGTCCATACATTGGGGCGCATTTTTGTTGTCACCATCACACGACTGGAATGAGCCAATTGAAAGGTTAACTAAAAAGGCGGATGAAATGAAAATACAATTGACAACGCCGATGATCGGACAAATGGTCACCCTGGGCAATGAATATCCCCATTCAAAATGGTGGAGAAGTGAATAATTAGCCAAATACAACTTCCCTTTCTCTTCTTTCCTTCTCTTCTTCTTTCTTCCAAACAAGCAGATACTCTTTGCTTGTAACTTTTTGGTGAAAACTGTTTCTTTTTGTCTGCTCAAAAAATTGTAATTTGTTGTGGGGGGATGTCCCGTTCCCCCAAGGGGAAAAATTAATTTTAAATATCCAGCTTTTTTCTTTCTTTCTTTTCTCTTTCTTTCTTTTCCCTTTTTCTTTTCCTCTTTTTTCACACCCACATGGACACCCAAACGCACACCCAATTCATCCCGTTCCCCCAAAGGGGAAAATTTAAGTTCTCTACTCTGTTTCTATTCCTTCTCTCTCCTCCCTTTCCTTCTTCTCTTTCCTCCATTAATCATTTACACTTAGCGTGTAACTAAATTGTGAAAAC
>CAZNGA010000031.1:0-32933 GCA_964572485.1 uncultured Chitinophagales bacterium | reverse complement strand
TTTCATAGAAACAATTTTTTGTATTGCTCTTTGCTATGTGCCTGGTCATTTTCAACTTCAATACACCGGTACTAGCACAAGAAGAGGAAACATCACCTGTTGAAGAAGTAACCAACGATGATTCTGCTACTGCTGTTGCTGAAGAAGAATCAGTTGTAGAAGAAGCTCCTGTTGAAGAAATTGCAGAAAAACCAACAATGGATGAATCCAAAGAACCTAAAGCTCCTGAAGGTATTCACCAAATTATAAAGCAAAAATTCATTGAAGGGAAGCCGGAATGGATGGCACCTGTTCTTATTTGCCTTATTATAGGACTTGCTTTCTGTATTGAAAGGATCATTACCGTGAATTTGGCTACTACCAGTAGTAAGCATCTTTTGCGTAGTATTGAGGATGCCATAAAAAACGGAAATGTGGATGAAGCTAAAGAGATCTGCAAGTCAACCAGAGGCCCTGTAGCAAGTATTTTCTATCAGGGATTGGAAAGGCAAGGTGAAAGGGTCGATCAGGTTGAAAAATCAATAGTAGCTTATGGATCAGTACAGATGGGACTTCTTGAAAAGGGATTGGTGTGGATATCGCTATTTATTTCATTGGCACCTATGTTAGGATTTATGGGTACTGTAATTGGTATGATCCTGGCTTTTGATGACATTGCCATTGCTCAGGATATTTCTCCTGGTATTGTTGCTGGAGGTATCAAAGTGGCTCTGTTAACTACTGTTTTCGGATTGATCGTAGCTATTATTCTTCAGATATTCTATAATTATATTGTCTCTAAAATCGATGATATTGTCAATGATATGGAGGATGCCTCTATTACTTTTGTTGACATATTAGTTCAGAATAATATTGTAAAGAAAGACTAACTCTCAAGTAAAAATTTGAAAGATGGATAATTTTCTCGGATTTGCATTATACTTCACTTATTTTTTGTTCGCCATTACAGCTTTGGCAGCAATAGCATTTCCTATAATTCAAATTGCCAAGGACCCAAAGGAAGCGAAAGTGACTTTATTTGGAATTTTAGGTATTTGTGTGATCTTCATTGTCAGCTACTTTCTCTCCACAGGCCAGATTGTTGTTGATGCCGAATTAAATATGATCGCTGATGCGGGTACTTCCAAATTGGTTGGCGCGGGTATAACGACCTTGTACATTTTCTTTGTTGTAGCTTTGGTATCCATGATATATACTGAGGTTACTCATCTAATAAAAAGATAATGGCGAAAAGCAGGATCAGACCTTCAGCAGATATTCCAACCAGCTCAATGGCTGACATTGCATTCCTATTGCTCATATTTTTCCTGGTAACCACTACCATGAATATTGACAAAGGACTACTGGTCATTCTGCCACCCTGGAGCGAGGAAGAACCTCCAGAAAGCCAAATTAATAACCGAAATGTATTTTTTGTTGTCTTAAATGCAAGAAATGACTTATTAGTTGAAGGGGATTATGCTGATGTGAAAAACTTGAAAGAGATGGCCAGGGATTTCATTGCTAACCCTCGCAGAGATAAAACATTAGCTCAATCTCCTGAGAAAGCTGTGATCTCCTTTAAAAATGACCGGGGGACATCATATGATATGTACATTCAGGTATGGAATGAGTTGAAAGCAGCTTATAATGAATTATGGGATGAAGCAGCAATGAGAGATTTTGGGGTTGTTTATTCAGACCTGAACCGAGACAACCAGAAAAAGGTGAGAAAAAAATTCCCTATGAAGATCTCAGAAGCAGAGCCTGAAAATATAGGAGGTGTCGAATAATGGCAAAATTTGAAAAAAAACGTGGCAAAACCACACCTGCGATATCAACTGCCTCTTTACCGGATATCATCTTTATCCTCTTGTTCTTCTTTATGATGGTGACCACTATGCGCGAAATGGAGATAAAAGTCGAGAATAAACTTCCTAGCGCCACTGAACTCACAAAATTGGAAAAAAAGTCGTTAGTTAGCTATATATATATTGGCTCTCCAAAGGGAAAATATGCTCAGAAATTCGGTACTGCACCTAGAATACAATTAAATGATGCATTCTACTATGTAGATGATATTATTCAGTTTGTTGAGACGGAAAGAGCAAAAATTGATGAAAAATTGATCTCTAAAATGACCTTTTCCCTGCGTGTTGACCAGAAAGTAAAAATGGGTATCATTTCTGACGTAAAACAGGAAATGAGAAAAGCCAATGCTTTAAAGCTCAACTATTCAGCGATTCCAAAAAAGATCGAAGAATAAGTATTTGATCTCCCCTTTTACGCTACAATTTCTGCTATTGATCTCTTCCAATACCTGATTCAATGTTTCGCCTTTTGAAGGGTCACTTTATCAAAAATAGCCTGTCAAGGCATACTGATTGTTACTTTTTTATCAACTCAATATTGCAAATGATCTCCACCATCTCTCCGACCACTAATCCACCTGTTTCGATCTTGCTATTCCATTGCAAACCAAAATCAAACCTGTTGACCTTGCCATTAAGCTGAAATCCTGCACGGGTGTTTCCCCATGGCCCTTTAATGGTGCCCTTATAGATAACATCTAATGTTATCTCTTTAGTTACACCCCTCATAGTAAAATCGCCCACAAGCTTATATTCGTTGTCCCCTGTTTTGGTAAATGACTTACTCTTAAAAGTGATCTGAGGGAATTTCTCTGCATAAAAGAATTCTTCAGATCTAAGGTGCTGATCTCTTTTATCAACGCCGGTATTTATTGAACTGACCTGAGCTGAAAAGCTGATCTCCGCTCCGCTAAAATCTGCTTTCTCTGAAGTAACTTTAATATCATACTCCCCAAAATTTCCCGATAGTTCGGTGATAAGCATATGGGTTACTGAAAAGATGATCTCGGAATGTGATTTATCGAAACCCCATGAGGTACTTTGCGCCTGGAGGTTGGACAATCCTACTACAATGGCCAGAAATAATATTACTTTTTTCATTTCAATTATTTTTATTCATAAATATTCATTTAATCTTATAGAGATTTGTGATTACCATCACAATAAGGTTTATTGTCAGAGTGCTTACAACCACACCATGCCACTTTCCGATCCTCTGAAATTACTTCCTCGATCGGCTCAAAGGATGTGCCTTCATGTGAACCATCACAAAAAGGTTGGTTATTACTTTGACCACATGCGCACCAATAATAGGTACCTGCTTTCATATCCTTCACATAAGGCATCTTTTGAGGTGTTTTTGGATTTTCCATAATATAATTTTAATAGTTATTAGTTCATTTTACAACAAGTCAGCAAATTACCATTTGGAACGTTTCTACTGAAATGATAGTTACATAGGAAAACCAATGTGATGAAGGAAAAGTTCCATATAAAGTTTCTGATCGTAATGCTGATGATCAGTTTTGCAGGATGTGCAGAGGGATCTCAGGACTCCATAGTTCCACTCTCATCTCCTATTTCTCATGAGCTGTGGGACACGTTGCTCAGCCACCATGTGACATTGGAAGGAAGAGTCAACTATAAAGGATTTATTAAAGACAGCATCCTATTTACTACCTATTTGCGTCTTTTATCAGATCATCATCCAAATGATAAGAACTGGACTGTCTCTGATCAAAAAGCTTTTTGGATCAATGCTTACAATGCTTTCACTATTAAATTAATTATTGATAACTATCCACTGCAAAGTATAAAAGATATTGGGAGTAGTATTCAGATCCCATTTGTAAATAGCCCATGGGATATTAAATTCATTCAAATTCAAAATAAGAAATACGATCTTAATAATATTGAGCATGATATCTTGAGGAGTCAATTTAAGGACCCCAGGATCCACTTTGCTATTGTTTGTGCTTCAAAATCTTGCCCTAAGCTTCGCAATAAAGCATTTTCTTCACTAAATTTGGAGAGTCAATTAAATGATCAGGCAATTGCATTTATCAATGACTTTCAAAAAAACGTGCTCAATAAGGACCAGATCAGGATCTCAAAAATATTTGCCTGGTTTAAAAAGGATTTTACTGAAGAAAATAAATTGATCGATTTTATAAATATCTATGCGAATACAACTATTCCCGTGAATGTTACAATAGAGTATCTAGATTATAATTGGGCCCTTAATGAATAAATCTATGAAGCATATTGTTATAATAGGAAATGGGATCTCGGGGGTTACTGCTGCCAGGAATATTCGAAAATCTAGCTCCCATAAGATCACCATTATCTCGGCTGAGTCTGATCACTTTTTCTCAAGAACTGCCTTGATGTATATTTTCATGGGCCATATGCGTTACGAAGATACCAAGGTCTACGAAGATGGATTTTGGGAAAAGAATGATATCAATTTGTTGAATGGATTGGTAACAAAAGTAGATAGTGAGAATAAAAAACTTGCCCTTTCTAATGGTTCTACCATTGACTATGACCAACTGATATTGGCCGTTGGTTCAACACCTAATAAATTTGGATGGCCGGGTCAAGACATCCCCGGAGTGCAGGGTTTGTATAGTTTACAGGATGTATACTTGATGCAGGAAAGATCAAATAACATCAGACAAGCTGTAATTGTTGGAGGTGGCCTTATTGGGATAGAGATGGCAGAGATGCTCCTTTCAAAGAATATCCATGTTACTTTTCTGGTTCGAGAAAAATACTATTGGAGTAAGGTGTTACCGTTAGAAGAAGGCAATATAATTACACGCCATATTCGGGAACACCATGTCGACTTGCGTTTTGAGGAGGAATTAAAGGAGATCGTCCCTGATGATAGTGGTCATGTGAGAAGGATCATTACCGTGAATAATGAAGAGATCCAATGCCAATTCGTAGGATTGACAGTTGGCGTCAGGCCAAATATGGATTTTTTGGAAAATAGCCCTATAGAAACAGATAGAGGTATATTGGTCAATGAATATTTTGAAACCAATGTCCCTGATATTTTCAGTATTGGTGATTGTGCTCAGTTTAAAACACCTCCCCCCGACCGTAAGCCCATTGAACAAGTATGGTACACAGGTAGGATGCATGGGGAAACATTGGCAAAGACCCTCTGTGGTGAACGGTCTAAATATGCACCTGGGAATTGGTTCAATTCTGCTAAGTTCTTTGATATTGAATACCAAACTTATGGTATCGTAACGCCAACGATCAGTGAACAAGAAAGAACTATATACTGGGAGCACCCGGATGGCAAAAAATGTTGTAGGATCAATTATAGAAAAGAGGATGAAATTGTAACCGGATTCAACTTGTTAGGAATTCGGTTTCGACATGAGGTATGCGACCGGTGGCTGAATGAAAAAAGAACCATAACCTATGTTCTTGACAATTTAAGAACGGCAAATTTCGACCCGGAATTTTTCAGACACTATGAAATTGATATTATCAGGCAATATGCAGAGTAAGATATGATGAGCAACACAAGAATAAGATTTCAAATCATAGGACTAGTGCTACTTTTATTAGGCCTGTTAGCTGCTGTAGTCGCATCTTTTGGCCCAGGGAGCAGTGATCCCTTAGTTTTCTTTCTCTCTTTTACCATTTTGTTGTTCTCCGGCTCTTTTATCTATATAATCAGCAAATACTACTCACTACCCGGGGGCATTAAAAATGACCATAATTGGAGCGATTCATTGACTGCTCGGGGTATCGGTGGATGGATATTGGCAACAATAATTACCGGATTTTATGTTCTCCTCTATTGGCATGATACGATCCATGCACTTGATCACCTGATCAGGATGTTGGACCCTTTTAGTAATTACGTGCGGGCAAAACCTGCTGACCAATGGTTCTTATATGGATTTCTTTATACTGATGCTATTATCATCATGGGTGTTAAGATGATCCTAAAATACCGCCATTCCAATTACCAGATCATTAGAACCTCTTCTATTATTTTCTTTCAACTTGGATTGGCTTTTTTACTCCCAGCTCTATTACAATTGTTCCATCAGCCGGAGTTTTACTTCAGCTATTTTTGGCCATTAAAACATGAATTCCTATTTCCCTCTAATATTCATTATCTATTAGAGCAAGAGCGGGGACTAAGTACGTTCATGGTCTTTTGGGGAACGGCAATAACCTTTATTGGGGTTCCTGTATTGACCTACTACTTTGGCAAACGCTGGTATTGTTCATGGGTATGTGGATGTGGTGGCTTGGCAAATACGGCAGGAGACCCCTTCCGACACCTTTCCGACAAATCGATCAGTGCATGGAAGATTGAAAGATGTACCATATATAGTATCCTTGTTATTATAACCATCATTACCGGGCTACTATGGGTGAATTCCTTAACTGAAGGGGCTGTCTTTGGTGATTTATCGTTTGCACTTGCTAAATGGTATGGCCTATTCATTGGGATGGTCTTCTCAGGAGTCATTGGCGTTGGGTTTTATCCTATTATGGGATCACGGGTATGGTGCAGGTTTGGCTGTCCGATGGCCGGCATGCTAGGTATATTCCAAAGATACTTTTCCCGTTTCAGGATAACCACTAATGGAAGTCAATGTATCTCTTGTGGCAATTGTTCTACCTATTGCGAAATGGGCATCAATGTGAGGTGGTATGCACAACGAGGCCAGAATATCGTACGTGCTTCATGTGTAGGTTGCGGTATATGTTCTTCCGTATGCCCCAGAGGTGTTTTGAATTTGGAAAATGGTTCACCTAAGGACCGGATCGATGAGCACCCCGAATTAATAGGATAAGCAATGAGCAGGATCTCTTTGTAAATCCACTATTTCTCAAGGTATTTTCTCTACCATTTATACCCCCCATTCTACTATTTTTTACAGCTACCAAAAATCAAAAATTTTTATGCGAAAAAACATAATTAAAAAAACAAGCAAACTACAAACAAATTCCACTAGGTATCGTATATAGAACAATAAAATATAATTGATATCAATATCTTTTACTGTTATTGCTATTATTGCCTCTTATTATTCAAGAATTCTCTCTGATAATCTATACATAAAACCGTTTTAAGAACTTAATCTATACTGCTATGAAACTTAAAGAACCGGCACTAAAGTATGCGACCATCATGCTTGTTGATGATAATGACCTTGACAATATCATCAATCAAAAAATGTTAGAGGGGAATTATTTTGCGAAACGCATTAATATTCATACCAGCAGCCATAGCGCATTAGAGTTTTTACTTAACCTTGATAGAGAAAAAGATCCCATAAAAGAAATGATCCCCCAGGTAATATTTCTGGATATTAACATGCCATTGATGAATGGCTTCCAATTTCTAGATGAATATGAAAAACTGAGCGAAGAATTCAGAAAAAAGATAAAAATTGTAATGCTAACAACTTCTTCAAATCCTAGTGATTTGAATAAGGCAGCTAAAAACAAAAATGTGAGTTTTGTGATCAATAAACCGCTTACAAAAGAAGAGTTGGCTAAGATATAACATGGATAAATTTGCGCTTGTCAAAATACTATAATTATGACTAAGATAAAAAACCTGATCACACAGTTAAAGGATGAAGATTATAAGGGCTTTGAATCTCTCTTTAAGGAAAAAGGGGCAGAGAAAACAGCATTGTTGCTTAGCTTCCTGAGAAAAGGTGACATTACTGACAAAGAGATCATTCAGGAGCTGGAGGTAGGGAAAAGCGCCTTTTATACTTTGAAGTCTCGTTTGTATTCCAAATTGCAACAATATTTAATAAACAATAGTGCCAGCCCAAAACTGGATCTGATACGGCAAATAGAGAACATTCCCAACATGATCTACAATATGAACAAGGGGGAGGCTATCGCTATTCTTACAAAATTAGAAAAGGAATTACTCGACTATGATCTCCCTGATAAATTAACCCTTGTATATAGTGCATTGAAGAAAATGCATGCCAATTCTCCAAAATTCTACGACTATAGCCAATTATATAATCAACATATCGCCTACAATGCAGCAATCGAAAAGGTAGAAGATCTTACCACAGATTTTAACAGGAAACTGGGCCTCTATTTATTATCTCGTGATAGTGAGATCATTGAACATTTAAAGGTTATCAAAGATGGGGTGTCAAATACTTGCCGATTATATGAATCTCACAGATTAAGTGTATATGAGAATATTGTAAATATTTCTTTTGAGTTGTTCTTGCCAGCTGAAGAGATTACAGAAAATGATGACCCGATCGAAACCTTATTAGAGAACATTGACAAGATCATGAGTGAGTATGAAGGTGATGCCCACTATCAGTATATGAATCTTGTATATTACTTTCTGAATTTTGAATACTACCACCACTTCAAGATCCATAGTAAGGAAACTGAATTCTTTGAGTTCTTAAATGGACAGCTTCCTTCGTTCCTATTATATAATTTCATTTCTATCCCTTCCCATTTCCTTTTGTCCAAGATAAACAGATATGTGCGTTTGGGGGAAGAAGAGAATTTATATAATGAGAACAAAGATCTGATCGATAGATATGAGCCGGATAAATCGGATATTGTCAATTATATCAATTACACCATTTATCTTTCTGTTTCATGCTTTTATGCTAATGAATATGAACAGGGGGTTGAGCATTTATATAACTTAAGAAATGAAGTAAGTCTTAAAGATTATCCACATGCCAGCATTGAAGTGAAATTATTATTATCAATTTTGTATACCCTTACCAGGGAATATGACCTTGCCTGGGACATGCTAAGAAGTGTTGACAGGAAAGCAAAGAGTTTAGAAGGACGAGATTATAATAGCACCTTTATTTTGATCAAAATGCTCAATGAGTCCATGAAGATCAAATCGAAGAATATTGAAGAAAAGCTCCATGAACAGATGGCTAATTATAATTTTTCAAACCAGGGACCCTATAAAATACTCCCCTATTTTAAGATCGATGACGCTTTTTGCAGTAAATTAATTTCTAGCGTAAAAGTGTAGCACTCCAACGGCTCGTTTCATTTGTTCTATTATTGCATATCCATCAATGATGTTCAAGAAGTAGATCAAATTCCAAAAACAAACTGTGCAATTTCTCATAATAGTAAATGAGAAAACGCAAATATCCTATTCAAATTAAAAATATTCTCCTTCAATTTGTTTCTCTATATATCATACCTCTGATTTACCGATGATATAATTCGTAATTTTGTAGGTGAAAAACACGCTTTTATTCAGGTCTTTGAATTGTGGATATTCCGGTTCTAACAGTGCCACTTATTTCGGTTTTATAGTGCCAGTGATTTCGGTCTAACCGTGCCACTCTGAAAGATCAAGTATTATTCTTATCCCAAATAGCGAGCACGTCCCCGTGCGTGCATAGTTCGCAAATCTTTACGAAACATATGGTTTCATTTAAGTTCATAATATTGGCTACAAATCCATTTCAAATAATATCACTAACTTTAGTTTATGTCAAAGAAATATAAGTTCCAAAATCCTGAGGGGCTTTATTTTATTACAAATACTGTAATCAATTGGATTGACCTTTTTACAACACAACAGTACAAATAATAATTTTACTGTTTGCAGGGGCACTATTATTTTCATTTAACAGGTACCAAGCAGTTTCGGGGGACTGGGACATTCCCGAGAATTTTAAAACAATGGCAAATCCTACAGCTGATAATGCGGAGAACCTTGAAGCCGGGAAAATCTTATGGGCAAAATTCTGTAAATCTTGCCATGGAAAACTTGGAGAAGGTGATGGCCCAAAAGCTGAAGACTTAGATGATTCCTGTGGTGATTTAACAACAGATGAATTTCATGCTCAATCTGATGGTGTGATCTATTACAAAACCACAGAAGGAAAAGATGAGATGCCAAATTTCACAAAGAAGATCCCAGACGATAATGACAGATGGCTACTTGTACACTATATGAGGACATTTAAGTAGTTAAAGAATAATTCACAATTGTTCAATTTTTAGTTTTTTGGTTTGGCCCTGCTATGCTTGCCGGTCAAGAATATCTAGTTAATGTTAGAATGACATTTGCAGCTAACTATCTCCATTGGTTAGTGATATATCGGTGAGCATAGCCAGGGTTATTTTTGTGATTTTGGTAGATCTTTAAAATGAGGGTGCCAATGTGAAAATAAAGCTTTAAAGGGTTTGGTATTTTAGTAACCTGATAAACAGAGCTTTCTTTCTTTTCTTCCTTTCTTCTTTCTTTCCTCTTTCCTAGCCGGTAAAGATTGTATGACTTCAGTCAAAAGAGAACAAAATAAGCTATTGGCTGAATTATCTGAAATGATCGGTTGCCATAAAAGGATTACTACGTATGATGCCCGGTATGCCTGGGTTAATTCTGCCTTAGATGCTGGTATTGCAGAGGAGCTTATCGGTAAAGGACTAGGGCATAGTGATTTCTCTATAACAAGGCGATATTTTGAGGAACGCCATAAAAGGACTGCATTGGAGAATTTGAATGAGCAGATTACAGGCTGATTATACTTCTAATAACTTTTTATTCATCCTAAAATCTTTCCAACTAATTAATCTGGATTTAGGAAATTCATTTCTTAATTCACTTTTATAATGTTGTCTGGCAAGAAGAAATGTTATTTTTTCTTCCTCTATATCAATATTTAACTTTAATATTTTTGCCTTAAGTTTTGGTATGCACGATACAAGATACTTATAATTTTGAAGATGTATTTGTTTTGGTGAGTTTCTATCTCTTATTCTTAGTGGCTCATCAATTATATCAATTAAGAAAATCCCATTGTCTTTAAGTGAGGTTAAAAAACTCTTATATTCATCCTTATTACAAGGTCTTTTCCCAAAATAATGATTGAAGATTGTCGCAGGCAAACTTGTATCTTTATCAATTTCTATATTTTTGAACTTATCTAGTGGTACGTAAAAATATCTCTCTCCTGATGGAGGTGGAGTTTCGGGAAGGCTACACTCCGCATCCTTTTTTTTAATCTCTCATCTTCACAAAAGCAAGCTTTTGTTCGATTCGCTCATAAAAAAACCGCCTAACGGCGGCTTTTTTGACTAGTCGGGGTGGAGAGATTCGAACTCTCGACTTCCTGCTCCCAAAGCAGGCGCGCTAACCGGGCTGCGCTACACCCCGAAATTGTATTTAAATATAATGAACGACAAATTTAATGAGTATTTATGAATATTTACTTTTTTTCACTTTCTAACATGGGGATTAGCTCTCTACGTTCGCCTGTCCGCCGTAATGTAATGAAGGCGGGCTGATCCCTAATTGAGTGCTTCGCAATAAGAGGCTGCCATGACGCTACGCTCCGTCCTGACCTTTCGCTCATCCTCATTGAAGCTTCGCTTCATTCGGCTCGCTAAAGTTCAGGGCATCTGCTTCGCAGCAGCCTCTCATTGCGGTGAGAGGGGGATTCGAACCCCCGGTACCAGCTATAGGTACGACAGTTTAGCAAACTGTTCCTTTCGGCCACTCAGGCATCTCACCAATGAGGCAAAAGTAGCAAATTTCACTGAAATATGCTTTGGTTTCTACGTTTCTTATGTCGGATTTTGGAAAGAATGATCTTTAGAAATACCTGATTTCAAGGTAGAGGTTTATACAACACTCAGTTGGATCTTTTTCTGGATCTCTTTTACACTGTCCCTAAATTTCTGATCAGTATCCATTAAATTCTGGATAGCATAGCAAGA
This sequence comes from uncultured Chitinophagales bacterium, assembly GCA_964572485.1. Lineage (GTDB taxonomy): Bacteria > Bacteroidota > Bacteroidia > Chitinophagales > CAZNGA01 > CAZNGA01. The sequence continues at coordinate 21,342 of CAZNGA010000031.1, read as the reverse complement.
GTGGATAACTGTACTGTGGTCTCTACCACCAAAGTGCTTACCGATCATCTTTAAAGAATTCTTTGTAAAGTGCTTCGCAAGGAACATGGAGAGTTGCCTTGCTTGTACAATGGCACGTTTTCGGGTCTTTTCCTTAAGCTGGTCGACTGGAATATCAAAATACTCACATACTGACTTTTGAATAAAATCAATGGACACAGCGCGCGAGATTGATTTTACGAAGTTCTTTACGATCTTCTTGGCAAGGTCTACATCGATCTCCTTCTTGTTCAATGATGCCTGCGCCAAAAGTGAGATCAGAGCACCTTCCAATTCACGAATATTCGTATTAATATTATAGGCAACAAATTCAACAACCTCCCTTGGTAATTCTATTCCATCAGCATACATTTTCTTTTCCAGGATGGCAATACGCATCTCAAAATCAGGGATCTGAAGATCAGCCGAAAGTCCCCATTTAAATCTTGACAACAACCGCTCTTCCATTCCTTCAAGATCCTTAGGCGGCCTATCGGAAGTTAAGATCAATTGCTTGTTGGATTGATGTAAGTGGTTGAATATATGAAAGAAGATATCTTGTGTCTTTCCCTTGTTGGCAAAAAATTGAATGTCATCAACGATCAGGATGTCTATCAACTGATAGAAATGAATGAAATCATTGACCGCATTATTTTTTAAAGCGTCAATAAATTGATTTGTAAATTTCTCAGAAGATACATACAATACTGTCCGGTTGCTAAAGTTCATTTTTACCTGATTGCCAACTGCCTGGGCAAGGTGTGTTTTTCCCAGCCCGACGCCACCATGGATCACTAATGGGTTGAAAGAAGTTCCTCCAGGTTTGCTGGCAACAGCATATCCTGCAGATCGTGCCAAACGATTGCAATCGCCTTCAACGAAAGAATCAAAATTATAATTTGGGTTTAATTGGGAGTCAATATTCACTTTCTTTAATCCGGGTATGACAAATGGATTCTTTATTGAGGTACCAATATTGATCGGAACGGCCACATCAGGATTCTTTACCACACCTGTATCGAATGTTGGAATATTAATGGTATATGGATTGGCTTGCCCTGAACTATTCTCAACAACAATCCTATATTCCAATCTTCCATCTTTTCCAAGCTCTCGCTTTACGGTTTTCCGCAACAAGGTAACATAGTGCTCCTCTAACCACTCATAGAAAAATTGACTTGGAACTTGAATTGTAAGGATAGTTTCGTCGAGGTGAATAGGAACGATCGGCTCAAACCAGGTCTTATAACTTTGCAGACTTACATTATCCTTAATTATCTTCAAACATTTATCCCAAATTTCCCGACTCTTATTAGACATTAAACTAAAATTCTTAGCGATTAATTAACATTCACAAAAGGAAATAAAATTCAGAAAAAATAAATTAAAAAAAAAGCACAATCGCTATTGACTTTCTCCCAGCAAAAACAGTTTTCTAAAAAAGCAGGTTTTTTGAAACTTTTTTTGAAACTTTTTTTTTCTCATATTAACTATTTATTATCTTTCTTTTAGCTACAAATTATGTATCTCTTTTATGATAAGGGTTTACAAGTCGCAACTTATATGTTGTTTTTTATTATATTTAAAATGGTTAATTTCAAAAATTATAAAAATATTTAAAAAAATGATGGCGCTTCCGGCTAATTTCCAAATTCCCCAAAAATAGTTCTCAATGTATCAGCGATTTCACCAAGGGTTGCATAACTCTCTACAGCAGCAATAACAAATGGCATCAAATTTTCATCCATTTGTGCACATTCCTTTAATTTCCCTAATGCGTCAGTCACAGATTCATTATTTCGTTCAGCACGTAATTGATTTATCTTATTGATCTGCACCTGGCGAATTGAATCATCAATTTTGAAAATTTCTTCACTTGGCACTTCTTCGTCAGTGAATTCATTCAAACCTACCAATACTTTTTCACCGCTTTCAACTTCTTTTTGATATTTATATGCAGCATCTGATATCTCTCTTTGAATGAATCCCTCTTCAATCGCATTGATCGCTCCTCCCATCTCATCAATACGTTCAATATATTCCCAAGCCAATTTCTCAATTGAGTTCGTCAACTCTTCTACAAAATAAGACCCTCCCAACGGATCAACAGTATCTGCAAGACCACTTTCAAAACCAATTACCTGCTGTACTCTCAATGCGATCAGCACTGCTTCCTCGGTAGGTAATGAGAGGGCTTCGTCAAAGCTATTTGTGTGCAACGATTGTGTGCCGCCCAGTACTGCAGACATCGCCTGGTTAGTGACCCTGACAATATTATTCTCCGGCTGCTGAGCTGTTAATGTAGAACCTCCCGTTTGAGTATGGAATCTTAGCATCTGCGCTCTTGGATCTGTGGCACCCAGGTCTTTAGTTATTTTAGCCCACATCCTTCTTGCTGCTCTGAATTTCGCTACCTCTTCAAAGAAATTATTATGCGCATTGAAAAAAAAGGAGATCCGTTTTGCAAAGATGTTGATGTCAAGTCCCTTATCAGCAGCTGCTTTCATATATTCCTTGCCATTTGCCAATGTAAAAGCCAACTCTTGTACAGCTGTAGAACCCGCTTCTCTTATGTGATATCCAGATACTGATATTGTATTCCATTTGGGCATATTCTCACTACAGAATTCAAATACATCCGTAATGATACGCATTGACTGCTTAGGGGGATATATATATGTTCCTCTAGCAGCATACTCCTTAAGAATATCATTTTGTGTCGTCCCGGATAATTTTGATAGATCAACTCCTTGTTTTTTGGCCAATGTAATATAAAAGGCCAATAGAATAAAAGCCGTTGAATTAATGGTCATTGAGGTGGAGACTTCTGCTAAATTGATCTTATCAAACAATGTCTCCATATCCTTTAATGAATCAATAGCAACCCCTACCTTACCAACTTCACCATCAGCAAGATCATGGTCTGAATCATATCCGATCTGTGTGGGAAGATCGAAGGCCACCGATAATCCGGTAGTTCCCTGGCCTAATAAGTAATGATATCTCTTGTTTGATTCTTCTGCAGTTGAAAAGCCAGCATATTGACGCATTGTCCAGAGTTTGCTCCGGTACATGCTTTCATGAACACCTCTGGTAAATGGAAACTCTCCTGGGGTTTCTAGAACCTGGCCGGTAGGTTTGTAGTACTTTTCAATATCAATACCTGAATCGGTTTGAAATTTCTTGAGAAGATCTTTTGTCGCCTTGTCCACTTTTGCAAACAGATTTTAGCTTATGAATAAGCTATTTAGATAATAAGGTCCACTAATATAGCCTTCTTGCTTCAGCCTTCAACTTATCAAGAGCTTCCTGCATTGGAACCTTTTCGCTCTCTTTATAATAATGCATAATTCCTTTGCTAAGCTCTATTGATTGGGAGTCGGCCGGAAGAGATGCTTCCACTCTATTGATAACACTAACGAGTTCTTCCTTTACTGTAACAATTACATTCCAGGCCAAAGGAGAAACATAGATCTGCTGAGATACATTATGGTCAAATTCCTTACGAATATTTGAAACCAAAAGATTTCTTAATTCGTTGGCTCCCATACCCTGACTATTCACCCTGTGGATCAAACTGTTTGGAGAGATCCTTTCCAACAATAATGTCAACCTTTCATATGCCTGTAGCCGAATTGGCAAGGAGTCCTTCTGGTTAGACAATTTGAGCTCGAGATACTTCTTCTTATAATTATTGTTCAGAAAAGACCTCAGTACTAGATAAGCGGTTGCAAATACAACCAAAGAGGGGACCACATACTTTGCTAACTCTAAAATCTCAACCATAAATATTGGAATTGAAATGCATTATTAACCGATATTTTCTGTTTTCCAAAATACAATTATTCAATGAAAAATAATAACATCATGGGAGAAGTTATTTAAAATATCGATCTAAAAGAATATTTATACCCCAGATACTCTAAACGATATTTGTCAAGGAAGTAGTATGGGTTGCCACAATTACTATCTCAGGATGCTCCTTGATATCACGATCCGTTGGATCTCAGAAGTACCTTCATAGATTTGTGTGATCTTAGCATCCCTCATCAATCGTTCTACATGATATTCCTTAACATATCCATAACCTCCAAGAATTTGGACCGCCTCAACAGTGGTTCGCATTGCAACTTCGGATGAATACACCTTTGCAATGGCTGCAGCAAGGTCATAATCCTTACCGTTGCTTTCAAGCCATGCAGCTTTGTAGACCAGCAATTTAGCAGCTTCTATCTCAGTGGCCATATCAGCCAGCTTAAACTGAATCGCTTGATGTTGACACAATTCCTTGCCAAATGTTTTTCTTTCTTTAGAATATTCCAATGCTAATTCATATGCGCCTCCGGCAATTCCAACAGCTTGAGCGGCAATTCCAATTCTGCCTCCCGTTAACGTCTTCATAGCAAATTTAAAGCCAAAGCCCTCCTCACCGATCCTGTTTTCCTTTGGCACTTTCACATCTGAGAACATAATAGAATGAGTATCAGAACTCCTTATGCCTAATTTGTGTTCCTTAGGCCCCACGGTAACTCCTTCCAGATCCCTTTCAATGATAAATGCATTGATCCCCCGGTGCTTCTTTTCGATATCTGATTGAGCCATCACTAAATATATCTCTCCTGAGGATCCGTTAGATATCCAATTCTTTGTTCCATTTATCAAATAATGATCTCCCTTGTCCTCTGCAATCGTCCGTTGGGATGAAGCATCTGAACCGGCTTCGGGCTCAGACAAACAAAAAGCACCTATCTTCTCTCCTTTAGCTAAAGGCAGAAGATATTTTTTCTTTTGCTCTTCAGATCCAAATTTTTCAATGCCCCAACATACCAGAGAGTTGTTAACAGACATGATCACAGAACATGACGCATCAATTTTCGATACCTCCTCAACGGCAATTACATAAGCGAGACAATCCAGTCCGCTACCACCATATTCCGGGGAGACTTTCATCCCAAGAAATCCTAGTTCAGCCATCTTCTTAACATGTGCAGTAGGAAATTCCTCTTTATCATCTCTCTCTATTACATCTTTCTTTAACTCATTCTGGGCAAAATCTCTTGCTGCCTGTCGAATCATTAAATGTTCCTCACTTAAATCAAAATTCATTGCTATAATTTTTACTTTGAATAACCTTAACTAAATATATGCCTCCCAGTGTTACAGATCAATGGCCCAATTTTTTATAATTTTACTCCGATACTTGATGACGAATATCCATCCAAATATTCAATGATCTCAACTTCACCTCCCCCCTTCTTTACGATATCGCCACCAACCACATCTTCCGGTTTATAATCTCCTCCCTTCACCAACACATCCGGTTCGATGAATTTTATTAGCTCCAGGGGTGTGTCTTCCTGAAAAATAACTATTGCGTCAACAAAACTAAATGATGCAAGTAGCATTGCTCTATCCTTTTCACCTGTATAAGGTCTGCCATCCCCTTTTAGCTTTTGCACAGAATTATCTGAGTTTAATCCCAGGATCAACTTATCACCTAAGTCTCTTGCATTGGCTAATAAATGGACATGTCCCATATGCAGGATATCAAAGCAACCATTTGTAAAAACGGTCTTATGCTCTTGAAAACGCCAAATATTCAATATGTATTTAAAATCCTCCTTTCCAAAGACTTTACTCCTTATTTTTTCAATATTCTTCATTCAACTCTTGATTTATTTACAATAGGGAGCATGATAAAGGAAATTAACCCCAGCACGAGCAACAATGCAGCTTGTGCAGTCCAAACAATCCAACCAAAAGTGAAACCAATTGCTTTTGGCATACCATATTCCATTAATGTTTTCATTACAATAGCAGGATAAGCTCCAATACCTCCCTGAACAGCGATAATACCAACACTTCCAAAAACAAATACTGACAATGCTGCCAACAAGCCTAAAGAACTCGTCTCAGGTAAGCAATAAAGACATATATAGATCATCATGAAATACATAATCCAAATCAATAAAGTATGAAAGATGAAAGCACCAACGTTGGCGATGCTTTTTATTGTTATTATACCCTGCCACAATCCCTTCAATAAATTATACACTTTATTAAAGAGGCTTTTTTCATCCTTTCTTCTGCTGACAAATATAACCAAACCCGTAATTATTAAAGCAACAAAAACAAAGATTATAATGATAGAGAAGCTGATATTCTTTTGGACCAATTCTAAAACTGGGAAATAGATATCTTCTAAAAAAAATTTCTTCAACAATTTGTATTGGGTGATTAATGTAATAACAAAAAACAAAATCAGGCAGATCATATCGATCGCCCGCTCAGAGATAACAGTTCCAACCAATTTATTCAATGGGATCTTCTCGTATTTTGTCAATACACTGCACCTGATAACTTCCCCAACCCTATGAAGAGCCATAGTAGCAACATATCCAACCATTACAGCAAAGAATGTATTGATCAATCTTGGCTTATAACCCAAAGGGGCTATCAATATCTTCCATCTTATGGCCCTGCTAATATGACTTATTACACCTAACGATAATGACAATATGATCCATTTATAATTAGCCGATTTAAAAGATAACAGGATATTTGCTTTGTCCTCAGAAGAAAGGTCATGAATGATATACCATATAAGAAAAATCCCTATAGAAAGGGGTATGATAAATTGAAGTGATGAGATGACTGTTTTCTTCACACTACTCTATTTGTAATGGGATTTGGATAAGTCCTTACCATAATTGCTCAATGGTGCTACTAAAATTTTATCTTATCCAAAAGATTGAAAAATTAAAGCCGTAAAACTACGAAATAAAAACATTATCGATCAACCGGGTATCTCCAATCTTAACTGCAACACAAGCAATAGCAGATTCCGAACCTAAAAGCGTCTTAGAAGGTAAAAGAGAAGTGGGGTCTACAATTTCAAAATACTCAATACTATCAATGCAGTCGATCCTATTTAATTGATCAATGGCATAGGTTTCCAATGCTTCTTTGCTTTGAGAAGGGGCCCTCTCCTTAACTGCCAGCAGAACTTTATGTATATTTGCGGCCTCTTCACGATCCTTTTTATTAAGCAATGAATTTCTTGAGCTCATTGCTAATCCATCAACCTCCCTAATGGTTGGACATATAATCAACGCTACCTGAACACCCATATTCTCTATTAATTTTTTCACTACCAAAATCTGCTGGTAGTCCTTTTGGCCCATATACAAATTATCAGGCAGGATAATATTCAATAACTTTCGTACCACTTGAATAACACCATTGAAATGTCCGGGTCTAAATTTCCCTTCCAGACGAGTGGTTATATCTCCAAAATCCCATTCATGATCCTCTATTGCACCATCGGGATACATCTCTGTATCATCAGGCAGGAATAAAACATCTACACCTAATGATTTCAGCACTTCAATGTCAGTTTCAAAATTCTTCGGATAGTTCCCAAAATCAGTTTTATCGTTAAACTGTGTCGGATTGACAAAAATGCTTACGACACAAATATCCTTGTTCTTTTTTGCCTCTTTTACAAGCGAAGTATGTCCGTTATGCAAAGCCCCCATTGTGGGTACAAATCCAATAGATCTACCCTCCTGCCGAAGGTTATCGAGGTATTTTTGAATATGTACAATCTTTTTATGAATTTCCACGTTACATGATTCCGATAAAACCCTTGATTAAAGGTTGTGATTGACAAAAATTCTCATATTTTTTGTGTAAATTTGCATTTTAAATTTAATTAATTTTTATCTTTTCTTAAAAGATCTCTTGAATTATGGACAAAAAGCGAATCCTTATAATTACACAAGAATTAGAACCTTATCTGGCATTAACAGACATAGGTAAAATTACGGAGCAGCTCCCTCAACATGTTCAAGAAAAAGGCGCCGAAATAAGAGTACTAATGCCATGTTTTGGCAATATAAATGAGAGAAAACATAGGCTGCATGAAGTGGTGAGACTTTCTGGTATTAATATTATTATTGATGATGATGATTATCCATTGGTCATTAAAGTGGCTTCACTTCCCACTGCTAGAATTCAAGTTTACTTTTTGGATAATGAAGAACTCTTTAGTGATAAGGCTGTCTTCCATGATGACAAAAAAGTATTCTATGATGACAATGCTGAAAGAATGATCTTTTTCTGCAAAGGAGTTCTTGAAACTGTCAAAAAATTTGGATGGGCTCCGGACATTATTCATTGTCACGGATGGATCACCAGTCTTATCCCATTTTACATTAAAACTGCCTTTAATAATGACCCCATCTTTGAAAATGCGAAGGTCATCTATTCACTATATAATAACCCCTTTAAGGAATCCTTGGGTGCCCATTTTGTAGAAAAAGCACCTATCAACCATTTAATGGACAAGAAAGACCTTAAACAATTTGAAGCTGCTAACTTTGAAAGCTTGAATATCGGTGCGATCAAATACTCTGATGGGATCGTAAAGGGAAGTAAGAAGTTAGCCAGTAAAATTGATAAGTCCCTGGACAATAAAAATGGGAAACCGGTGTTAGATTATTTGAATGGCGAAAATTTTCTGGATGCTTACCTTGATTTTTACCACAAGCTGCTGGAAGTATAATTAAAATGAAAAAACATATTTTGTTCATCTGCTGCCAACTCACCTTGGTGGTAGTTTTCTTTTCGTGCAAAGACCCGAATTCAATTGCAGGGTCCAATTACCTCCTTGACGGCACCCTAATTAATACGCAAGTTGACACCTTTTCCGTGAAAGCATATACGGTAAGAGAGAATCCACTAAGAACTGATGGAGTCAATGGTAGTACTGCATATATATTGGGCAACATGGACGATCCCATCTTTGGCAAGTCCTTTGCCAGTATCTATACCCAATTAAGGCTTCCTTCTAATGATATTGATCTCGGCACTCCGACCACTTTAGATTCCGTTGTTCTTACACTGGAATATTCAGGATTTTATGGCTCTTTGGAAACCCTGCAGTCAGTCAGAGTATATCAAATTACTGAAGCAATGGATAAGGATAGCAAATATTATTCAGATAAAGAATTTGATTATAATATAATCCCATTAGGACAGAAAGATCGATTTTTACCAAATGTAGCAGATAGCATATATGTGTTGGGTGATCTAAAAAAACCTCACCTAAGGATCAGGCTCAACGATTCATTTGGCGATTCCCTTCTTGCTCAATCAGGAGGAACGAATTTTTCAAATAATGAAGTATTTCTAGATTATTTTAAAGGTCTATTTATTACAACAGATGTAAATCGTCCAGGTAAAGGAATGATGTACTTCGACTTGAACTCATCCCTTTCAAAATTGACTGTTTACTACCACTCCGATACCGTAGCGAGTACACTGGATCTAAAGATCAACAGTAGTAGTGCTAAATCCAATTTATTCACTCATGATCATAGTAGCATCATTAACAATGCGCTGAATGATACCTTAGATAGCATCTTATATGTACAATCAATGGCAGGGGTAAAGGCTAAGATCATGATCCCATTTGACAAGATCAGAAGCCTTGGGAAGATCGCCATTAATAAAGCAGAGCTCGTTTTTTCAACCATTTATGCTGACACTGGTATTGCCTCTACTTTCACTCCACCTGCCCAAATGTATTGCATTCGTGATTCTGCTGCCACAGGAAATGTAAATGCTTTGGTTATTGATATGCTTGAAGGATCATCTTATTATGGTGGTTTTAGAAATGATGCTAAAAACAAAATTGACCAATCCATCTATACTTATAAATTCAACCTGTCCAATCATTTTCAAGCCATCCTAAATGATGCATATGATGACCATGGATTACTTCTGATCACGTTTCCCAGCTCTCAGATTTCAGATAGAGTATTGATTGGTAGCGGTAACCATTCTACAAGCAGTATTCAATTAAACCTAACTTACACTAAACTAGATTGATATGTGTGGCATTATCGCATATGTTGGACAAAAAGAGGTTTATCCTATCCTTATCAAAGGATTGCAAAGACTTGAATACCGCGGATATGACAGTGCTGGTATTGCCATTCTCGAAAATGTAAAAAAATTAAGTATTCATAAAAAAGCCGGAAAGGTCAAAGATCTTGTCAAACATATTAATGGAAAGTCAATCAAAGGTACTATTGGCATGGGACATACCAGGTGGGCCACTCATGGCGCTCCAAATAATAAAAACGCACATCCTCACTTATCTGAATCAAAGAATCTGGCAATCGTTCATAATGGGATCATCGAAAACTATGAATCCATTAAAAAGGTTTTGATAAAGAAGGATTATAAATTTACAACTGACACTGATACCGAGGTTCTTATACATTTTATCGAAGATATCAAAACCAATGAGAAGGTCCCAATCGAGGAAGCAGTAAGAATTGCACTTAACGAAGTAGTAGGGGCATATGCAATTATCCTGATCTCAAAAGACGACCCTGAGAAATTGATCGCTGCACGAAAAGGCAGCCCTTTGGTAATAGGGATCGGAGATAATGAATTCTATCTTGCATCTGATGCAACACCTATTGTAGAGCATACAAAGAATGTTGTTTATTTGAATGATGAAGAAATTGCTGTTGTTAACCGGGAAGGAGAGCTATCTATCAGGACAATAGAAAATAAGGTAAAAACTCCTTTTATACAGGAGCTTGAGATAAAACTGGAACTTTTAGAAAAAGGCGGGTATGATCATTTTATGCTAAAAGAGATCAATGAGCAACCTGATTCTATTCTTGACAGTTTTAGGGGGAGGCTCGATGTAAAAAAAGGGAGTGTTTCATTAGGGGGCATTAAGGACTATCAGGGTAAATTGGCGAATGCAAAAAGGATTATTATCATAGCCTGTGGCACTTCCTGGCACGCAGGGCTGGTAGGTGAGTATTTGTTCGAAGAGCTGGCACGCATACCAGTTGAAGTAGAATATGCATCTGAATTCAGATATAGGAACCCAATTATCAATGAAAATGATATTATTATTGCCATTTCTCAATCAGGGGAAACTGCTGATACGCTTGCTGCTATAGAATTGGCTAAATCAAAAGGAGCGACCATTCTTGGTATTTGTAATGTTGTTGGCTCCTCCATTCCAAGAGCATGCCATGCAGGCTCTTATACTCATGCCGGGCCTGAAATTGGGGTTGCATCCACAAAAGCTTTTACAGCACAGATCACAGTTCTTACACTTATGGCACTCTCCACTGCTCGAAAGAAAGGGAGTATTGTTGAATCAAAGTATATTCAACTGTTAAATGAATTGGAACGATTACCCGATAAAGTGAAGAAGGTGCTCGAATCTCATGATCAGATAAAATATCTCTCAAAGGTATTCAAGGATGTAAGCAATTACCTCTATCTCGGAAGAGGGTATAATTTCCCTGTAGCACTGGAAGGTGCTTTAAAACTAAAGGAAATATCCTACATTCATGCAGAAGGATATCCTGCAGCGGAGATGAAACATGGCCCTATCGCACTTATTGATGAGCAAATGCCTGTTGTTGTACTAGCCACTAATAAAAGTGCTTATGATAAAATATTGAGCAACATTCAGGAAGTAAAAGCGAGAAAGGGAAGGATCATTGCCATCGTTTCTGAAGGCGATGAGCTGATCAGGAAAAATGCAGAATTTACGATCGAGGTCCCTGAGACTGAAGAGCCGCTTTCTCCAATTTTGTCTGTAATACCTTTACAATTATTGGCCTATTATATAGCTACATTGAGAGGATGTGACGTTGATCAACCCAGGAATTTAGCCAAATCCGTTACGGTTGAGTAAGACTTCTCATTCACCTGAGCCCTCATTTCATTTGATCGCATTTATTCTCTAGAAAGAACTTACTCAATATTTGTTTGCTAATGGGTAAACTCTTGCGATTATCTCAAATCAAATGAAAAATAAGCTTATTTTTATAATTGCATCTTAAAATCTACCCGGGGCCTTATTTTTATGTTAAAAAAGCAATGGAAAATTAACAACGGTGATCAAAAAACGATCAGTCATCTTCAAAGCGCATTAAAGATCCATCCAATATTATGCAGCCTTCTTTCAACAAGAGGCATCACCACCTATGAAGAAGCCGAAAGGTTTTTCAGACCCTCAACAGAACAATTACACGATCCCTTTTTGATGGCGGGGATGCATGAAGCCATTGAACGTATTGATCATGGTATCGAACAAAATGAAAAGATACTTGTATATGGGGATTATGATGTGGACGGTACTACTTCAGTAGCCATTGTTTACTCCTTCTTTAGATCGCTATATCCCAATATCGATTTCTATATTCCAGACAGGGATAAGGAGGGGTATGGTATTTCCGATCAAAGTATTGAGTGGGCATCAAAGAACAAGTTCTCACTGATCATTGCTTTGGATTGCGGAATTAAAGCAAATAATAAGGTAAAACATGCCAAAGGAAAGGGGATTGATTATATTATCTGCGACCACCATCAACCGGGGAAGAATTTGCCTGAAGCTGTTGCAATTCTTGATCCCAAAAGAAGCGATTGTAAATACCCATTTAAAGAATTAAGTGGCTGTGGCATAGGATTTAAACTATTGCAAGCATACGGTCAGAGAAATGAGCTTCCCTTTGAAAAAGCTATGGAATATCTTGATCTTGTTGCCATATCCATTGCTTCAGATATTGTACCTATTGTTGATGAGAATAGGGTATTGGCATTTTTAGGGCTAAAAAAGTTAAATAGTTCTCCATCCAAAGGTGTTAAGGCATTAATTGAAGTGTCAAACCTTAAAAAAGAAATAATCATATCTGATATTGTCTTTGGCCTGGGACCCAGGATCAATGCTGTCGGTAGAATGGGGGATGCTAACAAAGCAGTGAAATTATTGGTTGCTGATGATGAAACACTTGCGAATATCAAAGCAGATACCCTTCAAGTAGCGAATACTGAGAGGAAAAAAGTTGACCTTGAAGTCACCAATGAGGCATTGACTATGTTAAAAAATGATCCTTTAAGAAATACTGATAAATCCACTGTCCTTTACCAGCCTTATTGGCATAAAGGGGTTATTGGAATTGTTGCCTCAAGACTTATTGAGAAATATTATCGCCCTACCATTATCTTTACAAAATCAAATGGAATGATAACAGGGTCTGCAAGATCTGTTTCAGGATACAATATTTATGAGGCAATTCAAAAATGTGAAAGCTTATTGGAACATTTTGGAGGTCATCAATATGCAGCAGGAATTACTATGAAACCGGAAAATATTGAGAAATTCAAGGTAAAATTCAATAAAATTGTAGGGGACACCATAGATGATGATCTATTAATTCCTAAAATTGAGATAAATGCTGAGCTTTCTTTATCTGACATTACGCAATCTTTTTATAATATTGTACAGCAAATGGAACCTTTTGGGCCCGGAAATATGAGGCCGGTTTTTATAAGTAAGGATGTTCATGATTTTGGCCAATCCAGGATCGTGAAAGAGGATCATTTAAAGCTATCTGTGAAGCAAAATAATGCTCATTCTCAAAATGGGATCGCTTTTAATATGGCAGAGTATTATGATCAAATAACTGATGGCCAGCTATTTGATATTTGTTATGTACTGGAAGAAAATGAATGGAATGGCAATAAATCGATCCAGCTAAACATTAAAGATATCAAGCAATAATATTATGATATTAAATACAGAAGATCTGGTAAAGATCTACCGGAAAAGAGCAGTAGTCAATAAAATTTCCATTCAATTGAGCCAGGGTGAGGTTGTTGGTCTTTTAGGTCCTAATGGTGCCGGAAAAACCACCACATTTTATATGATCGTAGGGCTCATTAGACCTGATTCAGGGGAGATCTTTCTTGATGAAAATGATATTACAGGTGAACCCATGTTCAGACGTGCACAAAAAGGGATCGGTTATTTACCACAGGAACCTTCGATTTTTCGAAAGCTAAGTGTGGAGGATAATATTATGGCAGTATTGGAGATGACCAAATTGAATAAAAAAGATCGTATTGAAAAGCAAGAATCGTTAATTGAGGAATTGGGCTTAGGCCATGTAAGAAAAAGCCGTGGTGATGTGCTTTCCGGCGGGGAACGAAGAAGAACAGAAATAGCTCGTTCATTAGCAGTGGACCCTAAGTTCATTTTACTGGATGAGCCCTTTGCAGGGATTGACCCCATAGCAGTGGAAGACATCCAGGAAATCGTTTCTAAATTGAAATTCAAGAATATAGGAATATTGATCACTGACCATAATGTACAGGAGACACTATCCATAACAGATCGAGCATATCTGCTCTATGAAGGGAATATCCTTAAATACGGTACTTCTGAGGAATTGGCTTCAGATGAAGAAGTAAGGGAAAAATACTTAGGGAAGAACTTTGAATTAAAGAAGAAAAAATTATAATCCTCTCCTTTTTTTCACTATCTTTTATCTATGAATCTGTTCAATTCCATAATCACTTGGTTTATAAAACAAAGAATAGGACAAATAGAATTCTTCATCAATAATCCTCATGAAGTACAGAATGATCTATTTACCAAGCTTATTTCTAAGGCCAAAGACACGGAATGGGGAAAAAAGTATGATTATCAATCTATTCAATCAATAAATGATTTTAAGAATAGAGTACCTATTCAAGACTATGAATCCTTGAAGCTTTGGATCAATAGGATCATGAAGGGTGAACATAACATTTTATGGCCCACGAAAATATCATGGTTTGCAAAATCCTCCGGTACTACAAGCGATAAAAGTAAATACATCCCCGTAAGTAAAGAAACCTTTGAGGATTGTCACATCAAAGGCGGGAAAGATCTGATGTCTATTTACTGTAACAACAATGCTGATACAAAAATATTTTCAGGAAAAGGATTAATATTGGGTGGTAGTCTGCAAGACAATGAGCTCGATTCCGAATCTCAGTGTGGAGATGTATCTGCCGTTATGATGCAAAATATGCCATTTCTTGCCCAATTCATCCGTACACCCGACCTCTCAGTATCTCTATTAGAAGATTGGGAAGAAAAAATTGAAAAAATATGTGAATTGACCATCAATGAAAATGTAAGCAATATCGTTGGTGTCCCGACCTGGACATTAGTATTACTCAAAAAGATATGCGAGAAAACGGGGAAAAGAAATTTGATGGAAATATGGCCTAATCTAGAGTTATATGTACATGGTGGTGTGAGTTTCACTCCATATAAAGAGCAATTTCAACAATTGCTTCAGTCAAAGGAACTGCAATATTATGAGACCTATAACGCCTCAGAAGGATTCTTTGGCATTCAGGATAGAGCTGATGCTGATGATATGTTACTCATGCTTGATTACGGGATCTTTTATGAGTTCCTTCCACTTGAGGACCTAAACAATGATCATCCCAGAACATTACAACTTGATGAAGTGGAGGTAGATAAGAATTACGCATTGATCCTTTCAACAAATGCCGGTTTATGGCGCTACACGATAGGAGATACCATTAAGTTCACATCTATCAACCCTTTTAAAATTCAGGTAACCGGAAGAACTAAGCATTTCATTAATGCATTTGGCGAAGAGGTGATTGTTGATAATACTGAGAGGGCACTAACTCTTGCTTGTCAAAAAACAGGTGCTGTAGTTAAAGAATATACGGTTGCCCCAGTGTACATTACAGGGCACGATAAAGGGTGTCATGAGTGGTTAATAGAGTTTGAGACCCCTCCAAATGACTTGGCTCATTTCACAACTATTCTGGATGATAGCTTAAAGGATATCAATTCTGATTATGAAGCAAAACGCTTTAAGGACATCGCTCTAAAAATGCCAATAATTCACTCCATAGAAAAGGGCACTTTTTATAATTGGCTGAAATCTAAAGGAAAACTTGGTGGGCAATATAAGGTGCCTCGTTTGGCTAATGACAGGAAATATGTAGATGAACTGTTAACATTTGCAGAACCGATACAAATTTAGGGAATTTGCATTTATACATACCTTGCTAGAAACATGGAAACACCGGGCTTATTTAATTTCACTTCACTTTTATGCAGATACTAAGGCTTTATTTGAAATTTGCTCATTTCAGATCTGAAAGATGAGGTCAAGTTAGGTACTGTTAAGCTGAAGGTAGATCCTTTGTTGGGGCTACTAGTGACCTCTATTTCTCCTTCAATTTTTTCTAACCCTATTTTTACAATATAAAGGCCAAGTCCACTACCTTCTGTTTTTTCACTCCCCCTATAGAACATCTTAAAAATATTATCGATCACATCCTCACCCATTCCTTCACCATTATCTGCCAATTCAATAATTGCATTTTCCTCTCCTACATTGATATTTACAGAAATAAAAGAGTTCTTGATATCCATCCTCCTAAAATTGACTGCATTTTGAATTAGGTTATGCAAAACTGATTTCAATACAGTTTCATCACTAACAAATTCAGAATCACCCTCTATTTCCATCTTGATCTCTAATCCCTTATAGTTATCCAGATGGTCCAAATTGCCAATAATGGCCCTCAGTAATGATTTAAAACTAATAAGTGAATAATTAAGTGACCCCTGTCCGATCTTTGTAAATTCTAACAATTCACAAAGAGTATAATCCAATCTGTTAACGCTTCTACCAATTAGGTCGATATAAAGTTCTACTTCTTTAGGGCTGTGTATCTCACTCTTTGCAAGTGTCACTAATCCCTGAATAGATGCTAAAGGACCCTTGATATCATGAGATGCTTTATAAACAAATGTATTTAGCTCCTCATTTTTTGTACGTAACTGCTTTTCGACTTCTTTTATCTTTGAAATATCCTTTACAATATAAAGTATAGCATCTGTTTGACCATTATCATATAATAATGATGCTGAACTCAATACCGGTATTTCCTTTCCTTCTTTAGAAATGAAAATCTGCTCAATATTATTAATGAAACCATTATTGTTAAGTATTTCATTTGTTTTATCTATATGCTTTCCGCACCCTTTAGAGATGAGCTTATTGAATGATGATCCCAAAAGGCTTTCCTCTTTATAACCTAATGTTTCAAGTAATTTTGAGTTCGTTTTAAAAATAGTACCATCCGGCTTTAAGAGGACCACCATGTCTACGATACCTTTAAATATACTTTTCAAATACTCTGCAGAAACCTTTGAGCTTTGTAGTTTCTCAAATAACTCATTATACCTATTGTAATTTTGGTTTCGAATATCATCAAAGATGCTATCCAACTCCTTTTCATTACAAATGGGTACTCCCAGAATCTCAATTTTATCTTCAATTTGATCCTTTAGGAAGTCACCAATCTGGTTTATTCTGTCTTCGTCGTTCATAGTTTTTTGGTTTCTGTCATTTTCATGATCATCCAATTGCTTTAATGAACTTGATTGATATTACGATAAAAGTTTTTGACGCAAAATAAATTCCAATTGTTCATTTGCCTTAAGCAATCTATTGATCAATTCCTTCTTCTCCTCTCTCAATTTATATAGTTTATATCCCCTTTTGATATATGCACACATCTCCTTTTCATTCCATGGTTTGGTTATATAATTATATACATTGCCAATATTGATGGCATCAATTACTGCTTCAATATCTGAATATCCTGTTGTCAACATCCTAATAGGTTCAGGAAACTCTTTAATAATAGAGCCCAAAAATTCTGCGCCTGTCATATTGGGCATTCGTTGGTCGGAGATAATGATATGGATCCTTTTGCTCTTTAAGAGCTCCTTGCCTTCCTCGCCTGAAGAAGCTGTATATATATCAAATTCTTTCCGGAAGTTGGCTTTAAAAGCAATTAAGTTATTGGCTTCATCATCTACATAAAGTACTTTGATCTTATTATTTTCCATGATAGTAGCTTTGATTGATAGTTTTATTTTGATCGATACATTAATTTTGACTAATAGGTATTGTAATTTCAAATTCACTTCCAATTCCTTCCTTTGATACCACATTCATCTTGCCATTATGGTTATCAACAATGGAGTAGCTTATTGACAGCCCAAGGCCTGTACCATCTCCAACATCTTTAGTAGTAAAGAATGGCTCAAATATCTTTTTCATAACCTCTTCATTCATTCCAATACCATTATCTTTAATATTTATTATAACACTGGAATTTACAGTGGATGTATTTATTGAAATAAGTCCTTTTTCCGATCCATTCATCTTTTTATTGATCGCATAAATCGCATTATCAAGCAAATTCATAAACACCTGATTAAGTTTTCCGGGAAAGCACTCAATATCAGGAAGGTCTTCAAAGTGCTCTTCAAGTGTAATCTTTCCATTTAATTTACTATGCAACAATTTGATCGTGGCCCTAATACCATCATTGATATTAGCATCTTTAAGATCATCTTCATCAAGGCGAGAGAATGTTCTTAAGCTATTGATGATATCAGCTGTTCTAACTGCCCCTTCATCAATACTCTTCAGCAATAAGTGCACCTCCTCTTTTAAATAATCCGTATCTAATTCCTTTTTCAATCTCTCAATTTCTTTTAACTCTTTTGCAACATCCTTTGCCCCTGATAATTTGTCATACCTTTCTAGTAATGTTATGATATCACTAATGTCCTTTTTTAGCGGGCTTACATTGGATGCGATAAAGTTGATTGGGTTGTTCATTTCATGAGCAATTCCTGCTGTCAACTGTCCTAAGGATGCCATTTTTTCAGCATCTACTAATTGGGATTGTGTACTTCTCAGATCATCATATGTGGTCTTCAGCTCTTGGTTGGCTACCTCAAGATCATTTGTTCTTTCTTTTACCTTGGTCTCCAAAATAACATTCTGCTCTTTTATGATCCTTTCATTCTCAATGGATGCCTCCAAAGCTCTTGCCTGGCTTTCTTCTTTTTCTCTTTTTAGGATATTGATCCTATCAGCAAGTGCGAATGAAAGTAACACTACCTCGATTGCAGAACCGGCAGTCATCGAATAAATGGTAAAATTATTATAGGGTAATATCCCAAAATCCTTCATCACATATATGAAGATACCGATCATAAATAATGACCTTGACAACAGGTAAAAGCGTGCGGGGTGGTATCCTTTAAGGGATATCCTTATAGCAATGTAAAGTATAAATAGGGTAACTAATCCCTGTGTGATTTGCATAATTTGATATGCTGTTGAATTTAAGCCAACAGCGCTCAAAAGAATGCATATTAAATATGTGGCTGTAAAGGGATGTAGTAATTTATGAAGAACCGGTGTAAATTCTTTGGTACGCAAAAAGCTCTTTAGAAATTCAATGCCTACAAGACTTACCATGCAAGTGAATAAATAGATGCTCTCCTCAGCAATCCATAAAGAATTCGGCCACAAGAATTTATAGGAATATCCTAAAATAGTGGCTTGAGTAAGGCCTACAAACAAGGTATGGGCCACATAGTATAGGTAGCTTCTATCACGAAATGAAAAGTAAAGCACAAGATTATAGAAGAACATGATCAATAGAATCCCACAATACACACCAAACAAGCTATCCTTCATTAAATTCTCCTCATAAACCGTTTGTTCCAATCCTATTTGCAATGGAACAATTATCTCCTCCTGACATTTTACTCTAATCAAACATGTCGCCATTTCGCCAGTTGCAACATTCAAATCAAAGACATAATGCTGATACTTATACTTTCTGCTATTAAATGGGTAGATCTCACCCATTTTACTACTCGTGAGCTTGCCATTAGATACTATTGAATAATAATCAACTTCATCTAAAATTGGATTTGTCAACTCCAGCAGTAATTTTTTCGCACTCGTATTATTTATAATATCGAATTTTAGCCAAAATGAGGATGTTGAAATTCCAAGGTTTGGCACACTTTGCGTGGCTGACTGAAAATCCTTTGATAGCATCACATCATGTACAGTGAGTTGGCTTGACTTATCCTCCAGAACCATAATTGATCCCCTGACAGGTAATATCTTTGATGTATCAGAAAAAATAATGGGCTCACTTGCATGTGCAAAATAGGTGTTGCCGGATAGCAAACAAGCCAATATGAATATTTTAATACTATTCATCTAAAGAGAATATTGTTCAAGATTTGTGTAAGGGATTGGTAATGAAGCAAGTAACTGGCAGGTATTGCATTCTGATTAAAATATCCAATCGGAGTATCCAACCTTTAGGTTTAAATAATTGAAAGGATCTTGTAATTTTTGCTCAATAAACTACCTATTTTAGCAACTCATGCCCAATAAAGAACATCAAGTTAACTTTTGGCCATAATCACAGCTTTGTGCTCATTATCTTTCCGCTACTTTTTATTTAATAATTCACGAAATGCATATTGCGCTATTTTTGTATATGAAACAAAATAAGCGAAACTTCACATTTCAATAAGCGAAATTTAGATAAGATTGGTAGGATCATCAATTCCAAAAAGAAGAAACTCTTACGTATGTAAGATTTTCATGCAAGATGGTTAATTTTTGATTTCTCATCATCTCTTGACTTCACCACTATTGGCTTATGACCAGGGATCAAAAGATCATATTCGATCTGAATGACATGTTTCCCGTATTGTTCTTGTTTCATTTGGACCGGATACATTCTTAAATTTTGGATATTTTTCCTATCCTCCTCTGATGCACTCTTCATCGAAAAAGTATCAGGTAAAATAGTGGCGTATGCCTTAAATTCTGGTTTTGGATAATTAAATGCCCCTGAATCCCCCAAAGACTTTTCAACAATAAAACCTGTTCTTTTGGCGGTTCGTAGAGTATAAGATGCACACAATGCAAATAACGAATTCACTTTTGCATGACCTGCACCAACTATACAGGCTTTGGCAACTCCAGCTCTCACTAAGAATAAACTCCCGATTCCCATATCAGCGATTTCGAAAGAATTCCATAATCCACAGAATTCTGCAGTACCCTTTAAAGCATATTTCTCCACCAGGTCATGTATCTTGGCATCTTCCGATCCAATAGCTTCCTCAATGGGAAGTGGGTGATCACCGCCAGCAATATGTAAACGGGCTCCACCATACACTTTTTTTCCCGAAATGGATTCAGCCATGACTACGATCACATTTGGATCCGTGTACCAACTTGAGTTATAGGAGGTCACTTTGGTAACACCAATACTCTTTAGCACTTTTTCGTGTCCTGTGGCATATCTCTTGCATGCTTCAATATCATCAATAGCTCTAAATGCACGTATCCTTATCATTTCCAAAAAATTTAGTTAAAATAAAAAATCAAGCCCGATACGAAAACACATCCTCCAGGGGACGCCTATATGATTTAACTTCAGGTGTTTCGGCTATACTTAACCTGAAGAGGAAAACTTCAGTAATATCCTTTTGTAATGAGAAAAGCTCAAAAAATTGATTCCTTAACTCAGTTAATTCACTTTTCATTTGAT
>CAZNGA010000030.1:0-34971 GCA_964572485.1 uncultured Chitinophagales bacterium | reverse complement strand
ATAGCTTCACCAATAAAACTAGTTTCATGATTAAATCTTGTTTTTGAATTTACTTCAATAAAAGAGGTTGCTCCACTTGGGTGTATTAATGAAGAGTACGTACCTGCTGATGATGAAGAAAATGAAGCATCTATTATTATACCATTTAAAACTGTGATATCTGTAACAGCCCCACTAAAACTGTCTTTTGCTGGAGTGGCGCCAACATACATTGGGATTGCGCTAGGAATTTTAACTTGTTTTTCAAATTCGACATTTTCTATAAATTTCATCCTGGAATTGATATCTATTTCAGCGGTTGCCCCACCTTCATGATTTATATGTTCAAGATAAATTATTCCCTCAACATATGAATTGGATTTAACCCTTAAATCTTTCTCTACTATATTTTCTGTTCCGGTACTATTATTTGCGGCGTACATTCCCCTGTCAGAAACATTTATAACATCATCTGGATTACCTATTTCTCCAGATAGGTTAATTTCTAAATAACCTAAATAAACATAATCTTCGTTATTAATTGTTGTAGTTGAAAATATAACCATCGATGTAAAATCACTTATCTCATCTCTCTTGGCAGCTGCAGCATCATCGGCCACTATCTGTTCATTACTGCCGCCACCAGCAAATTCAGCCACATTTCCTTCGGGGTCATCACTCTGGAGTAGATCCATTGTATGTCTTAAATATACATACAACGGACCGCCACCAACAGGAGCATTACTAATCTCCATTTTTTCCATTGCTTGTGTTATTTCAATAATATTTCCGCTTTTGGTGAACCCTAATCCGGCTGATATATCAATTGCCGTTAATGAATTAGCAGACATCCACATACCATGCATTGGGCGACCTGTCGCAGGTCCAACAATTCCTTTTACAATCCTTCTAAGATTCTTAAGCATTGCAGACTGAATAGACCAAGCTGTAAGCTGTTCACCATCACCAGGAAATGAGCTAGCCTCCCCGAGGATATCGGGGATTCTTTCTTTTATACCACTTTTTACGTTGACTTGTCTCATTACTCCTCCGGCTTATTAATGATTATGAACTGGAGTTGCTAAATTAGACTCAGGATTTGATTGAACAGTTGATCCGGCCATATCGATTTCTTCAGCCTTTTTCATATTCTTACTACCAGCCATAGCGGGCTCTTTAAATTTTGAAGGTGGTTCAAATTTTGAACACCATTCATTTACCTTCTCGGTCTCACTAACGATCTCTTCGGCTATTATTTCAACAACAGATGTAATCGAACCATACATCTGTTCGCTTCTTGCTTGAAGCTCAGATAGTGACTTCTTAGCTGCCTCAGACGCATTCATTATTTCACTCATTGACTTCTCATATTTATTAAGCTTGTCAAAAAACTTGTCTAAACCTAAGTCTTTAACTTCTTCTCTATGCCTTATTAAATACCCAACAGCTAACTTAGCTCTTGCCATTGGATCTAATTGAGCAAATTTTGCATCTTCCATAATTACCTCCTGTTAATTGGCCACCCTATTATTATTAATGATCGTTGTAATTGTATAATTCTGCTTCATTTCCCTGAGCATATATATTCTCTACAACAGAGAACCTTTCGTTTGCTTCTTCATTAATGTCCAGAATTCCTCTGAACATTCCATCATATACCAATATCCTGGTAGCATAAAGACCACTAGGAGCTCCTACGACAGTTGTATCGAATCTTGATGATTTCCATTTCTCAAGAGTAACTGAATAAATATCTGTCGAGGTTTCATCAATATTTGTAACTATTCCATACCAAACTAAACTGCCAGCATCTATATAAACTTTCATTATATCGCCGACCTTGCTTGCCTTCATGGCATCAGTATATTCAGAGTAGGCAGCAGTATTAAGAAGTGTGATTTTATTAGCTGCAACTGTAACCCCAACATATGTGGGATCTCCGGAGTCATTAAAATCAGCATCTGAAGGGCTTATTATCCTGGGATGATTTAACATTATAGAATAATAATCCAATGGAAGCACTAACTTTGAATCCGGACTATATCTTATAGCCGGAACACCAGTCCATCTTATTCTTTGATAGTTTGTAGATAATGATGTGATAGGCATATAATATTCCACGTCGAATCTTGTAGTAGTTATTCTTGAATCCCTGCTTAATGCATAGAAATCAGATAAATTCCATAACTCATCAAAACCGGAGCTTGTATTAGGATTTGTAGTAATATCAACATCATAAATTGGAAATGAACTTCCATACTGTGTTATATCAACTTCGGCCGCTTCTATTTGAAGAAACGCTCTGTACTCATTAAGAGTTTCTGCTGTAGCAAGATCATCAAAATTTCCTAATGTTAAAATATTGTAATTATCACTATGAGCTTTAAAAGATTGAATTGAATTCTTATCAGAAGAATGAATTGTTCTGGTTATTAAGATGCCTGACTCATAAATATCATAAAGCCCGTCCTGAATTGGCTTCGTTGTGAAAAAACCACTATCATCAGAGTAAGCAGTATCTACCGTATAACTTCCTGATGGTGTTGCTTGTTTTATTTTTATCTGGGCATTACGAAGGATATTTCCGGCACTATCTGTAACATGCCCTTCTATGGGTTTTGCCCTTAAATTTGAAGACATTCTATCATAACCTCCGTCATATCAAGATACTATATTTAATATACCCATGCAATCACTTAGATGCGCATTTAAAGTAATTTAGGCCAAATTTCCTGGTAAGTTCGGTGTGTACAATTTTACCCCAATCAAACCCACCGTCGAAATTCATACCGTCTTCAGTCCATGGATTATTTACCCACTGACTACCGTCAAAATCCGGATCCACTACCTGGCCCTCGTATAAAAATTCACTTGTGTCATTATCGACATATGATACTGGATATTCTCTTGCTTTAGCCACTCTTAACCTAAAGTACATTTTTTCATCAACGACAAATCTTTCAAGGTCGGTATAAGTTGCGGCTGGCGTTTTTGTGTCAGATTTCAGGTCAACATTTTTAGTAAGATATCCAGCATCGATACCGTCAATTGCTCTTATTGAAGTTGTAGAGAAT
This sequence comes from uncultured Chitinophagales bacterium, assembly GCA_964572485.1. Lineage (GTDB taxonomy): Bacteria > Bacteroidota > Bacteroidia > Chitinophagales > CAZNGA01 > CAZNGA01. The sequence goes on along the minus strand of CAZNGA010000030.1, from coordinate 31,918 downwards.
TTTGGGCTTTTGCTCATAATTTTTAACGGCTTCATTATTTTATAAACTGCTCCAGCTTCAGCCTCAGGATCTGCCGGATCAAGAGTCTTTAACGGACCATCTAGTGTAGGGTTATAATAAACAAACGCTTTATAAATCTGCCTACCATGTCCAGATGGATCGCTTACACTTTTTATATAAGAAATATTAAATGATTTTTTATCAATCGTATCATATAAGACCAAGTTCGATTTACCGTTAATTAAATCATCAGAAGCGCCGTATTTAATTCCAAGAGGAAAATCAAAGGTATCATTTTGAAAGCACCCAAGGAATATTTCATATATTTCACTTATAGCTGTTGGTGATTCGTCATCATCAGTTCCAGGGTCTCCACTTGCGTAAACATCTCCTACAATGAAAGCATCCTGAATCTTGTTAAAATCAAAACTCGTAGCTATAAAAGGTCTCCAATTACCTAAATTATCTGGATCACCAGTATTAGATTTACTATCCCATATCTCAAGAATCATATTTGAATTTGAATCAGCAACAGTTAAGTCATTTATATTACCCATTGTGGTTAACTTCTCTTCATTATCTTCAAGATTTGTTGAAGTCATCATATTTGCGAAGCCTGAAAAATATCCATACAACCATCTTTTTGAATCAGGTATCGAGCCGTGAAGCTTCTGATGTTCAGAGAAGTCTTTAAGAACCGTTGATATATCTATCTCACATATGAAAGCTGGGTTCTCTTTGCCTATATAAGATGAAAACCTATCCCCAGCAAACTTCCACTGCCTGTTGTCAACCAGTCCAAATAATTTCATATCTCTTGAGAAATAAGATCCAGGATCATCTTCTGATAAGTGAACCTCGTATGTTCCATATCTTCCAAAAGTCTCGAATCTTGGTTTTCTTAAGCTAAGCAACTCCCATTCATCATCAGGAGATTCTGGAACTGATTTTTTCCAAATAAGATCTACCGGATAATTTATCCTACTATTCTCTTGGGCTTTTAGCGAAAATGGTTCTCCACCATATTTTGATGGGTCAGTTTGTAGAATGCCAGATGATGCATATTGTAATAAAATACTATGGTTAGTAAATGAATCATCGCCTATTGGCGCATATCTATTATTTACAGGATCATGTCTTGACCCTCCACCATATACTTCATGAGATCCAGCGTTAATATATGATTTCTTATTTAAAATAAAACCAGTTAGTGTAGCACCGTTAGTGAAATCCATCGCAACTCTTTCTTGATAAGAGCCAGGGCAGTATGGAAATTCAATGTTATAAAACATCTCGTATTTACCATCAGCAGATCTTGATGTTTTGAAATGGATATTGCGTTCTGTTATTTTAACATACCCATTCATACCAGGAAGTTTAATCATCGGTCTAAATTTCTCGTATCTCTGATACTTGTTAACAAAACTCGATCCTATAATTGTATCCTCATCTGGCGCTCCAGTTGGGGGGTTTTCGTCAGGAGCAGGGCAGTCTGTAGCAACATAATTTGTACAATACATATTTAAAATATTCTCAGTCCCATTTATAATTCCAGCAGCATTAACAGTAGTCTTTGATGAGAAGCCAAGTCCGCATATTTTCATTCTACTGTTTGAATATTTAAGTATATCATCTCCATATGATGTAATATAAAACTGTCTATGATATCCTGTACCAATTACACCCTTTATTAAATCATCAACACAATCATCTTGTCTGGAAAAAAAATCTGCAGCAGACGCGGGCCCAAAATTGCTATAATAATCACTACCAGCCTGGAAATTGGCCAACTTACTTGTAGGGTCATCAATTACCAGTGTATTTATAATATCAGTATTAAATTCTTCTGTATTAAGAATTCCATTAAGCTCAGTAAAGATATGTAATGGTGCTTTAATTTTTAAAAACATATCTGGGGCCGCCGCAAATGCTGCTGCATCTGCATAATTAATTGGTTCTCCGGCAGAATTAACAAAAGAATATTCCACTAACTCACCTGACCCAAGTGGTTCAGTAACAAAATATGGCTCAGTCATAGTTACTGCGGAATATCTTCTATTTCTCTCGGTATCAATATCGATACCATCAAATACAGTGAAACCACTTACTTCTCTTTTAACTTCAAAATGATCAGTGTAGTAATTAATCATTCTACGACATACGTTATATACGATACGTGATTGATCGGCAGGATCATTAAGATGATTCCCAGGATTAAATGTGAGTGATCCTTTTGGGGCTGTTATTGGGTCTACAGGAGCGTCACCATCATATCCAAATACTGCCACTATTTTTGCCGGCTCTAATACATTATTTTGTATTACTTCAGGAAAAAACAGAATCCCAGTTTCTTCGCCGAAAGCATCAAAATTAAAATCCATTTCAGTAAAATCATCATAATATAATTGTACTGCACCATAATAAGGATAGAACGACCTTCCTTGATAATGTGTCGCCTCGTTATAATATGCCACCCATAAGGCTTGGTCAGCAATCTCCTCAAAATAAAAATATCTTGGACTATCTACATTTAATTTATAGTCAACTATTCTCTCTCTTATACCATCATTGCTATTGTATATTGCTAATGGAGTAGTTGGCAAATCTCCTGCTATAGCTTCGAAATTCAATTCTAAAGAACGTTCACCTATTATTGATATGTTGTCATTATCTCTGGCCCATAAGTACATATCAAAATTATCGTATTTATTTGGGATTGGTTGTTGTCCCAAATCTAGCTTGTACCCTTCAGCATGGGATGCTGGTGCTCTATAGAATTCATGTGGTATTTCATAAGTCAGCCCACTTGGAAATAAAAGCTCTGATGCGTTTATATATTCAATTATATCATATTCACCATACTTCTGACTTATCTTCAAATATTGTTTAGTCTCCAACTCATAAGTATAGTCAGAGAATATCTCTCTGTTCCAGGTTGGCAAGAACCAATATTCATTATAGATATCACTAATATTACCATATTCTTGATATGCTATATCCTTATCACTTATAAATGAAATATATCCGACATGAGGATTTATAGAAAGATTTCCAGTATTCTTATAAATGAAGTCAGCTATCCAGGAGTATCCTTCAACATTATATCCCTTAGCTTCACCACTGGTTATGAACCTATTGTTTTTCGAGAATTCATCAACAGTATCATGATGATAATTTGTTCTTTGTGAATTAGTAAATCTCTTCATATTAACTACCTACTCACCATTGAATTCCCACCAATTTTTACATTCTTAACCACATTCCTATTTCCTGATAGCCCTTTATCATAAGTATGATTAGTGTAAACATCTATCGTATTGGTTGATTCGTCAAAATAGAATACATATCTGTCATCATTAAATAGTTTTCCGAACATACCATGAAATAAATTCTGATTTTTTGTGATTAAAATAGTTCTTGATGCCGTATCATAATATGCTTCGAATGTATGAACGAGATCATTCTTCTTATCTGTAAATAATCTATAATCACCAGCAAACTGTCTTAATTTTAATATTATTTTAGACTCTCTTATAAACTCTTCTCTGTATCCAGGATTTGTTTGGAATTTGTAATAAAGGTCTTTATAAGTTTTATCACCTAGCGTCGGCTGATATGTCTTTGTTTTATAATTCAGTTTTAATTTATCATGTGACAAGTCTATAATATCTTCTTGAGTGAATGTAATCCTTTGAACTTCAATCTCATATGGTCCAATATCGACAGTATCGAAATCGTATATCCTATCGTTTCCGATTATATCAAAAGATATACCAGTTATTAAATCATTGTTGCCAGCGTTAAAAGCTGGAGAAATATTCTTCGGTTTAAATTCATTCAGCATAGCCACTTCTGGATCAAAACCGGCGTCCAATTCCACATCTATAAAATCAGGATCTTCATTTGGTTTACAGTTCAATACATTAGCTGGAGTGTTGCCAAGATCAAGACTGTAGCTTGTGTTATAGTTATATGTTAAAACATTCCTCACCATATCACTAGAAGTTGTGCTATTGGTAGTAAATGTCATTGTCAATGCGTTATTGGCTATGACAATAGAATTATAAATATAATTTGCTGCTACGCCATCATCTATGAGATATAGATTTGCATTATTAGATATGTTTCCGTAAACTATAACAGAGTTTATAACTTCAAAAGAAGTGCTTTCTGCAGGAACAGAGTCTGCTAATAAAATATTTGAACCAACATGCAAAATTGAATTTATAAATCTTACAGTTTCTGCCGCAAGAAGTGTTGATCCAATAATCCCATCGCTGTCAGTATAAATCTTCAGATCTTCAAATGTAAGAGATGACTGAACACAGCCATCGTCTAATAGATAAGCAGGATAAATGATAGATGCTGGGCCAAGATTTGACTCTGCTGGATCAGTCTTTACAATGACGGATCTTCCGCCACGATTACCAAGTGCGAGTGTTCCGCTGAACGATACCCCGCCTTGTAAATAAATATTAACATCAAATCCAAGATATGCCGCGTTGAGAGCGTCTGCGATCCAAGCATTCAATTCTGTTATAGTCTGAAACTGAAACTCTCCAGGCGTATGTAACCATTCATCACCTACTGTCTCTCTGAGATAGAGAATTAATTGAGGGGGCGTATCACTGGCTATGGCTTCAACTTCAATACCGATAGATGATAAAAGAAGTTCACCATAGCCAGTAATCTCGATTGCTTCAAATGCTCCGATGTCCCATTCGTCATCTTCTCGCAATCCGTCAACTATATCTTTCGTAAATGAATACACTGTATCATCACTAAGATCTAAACCACCATCTATTGCATTGGAATCGTTGCTAGCCAAATCATAATATTCTGAAGGTTCGTCACGAAAATTAATATCCGTATTGATAAAATTACCAGAACCATCAAATAAATTTGCTGAACTATCTCCGGATATATTATTGCTTAGCGTAAAAGTATTTGGTATTTCAGGATGTTCCCCAACATAATCCTGAAACACCGAGTCCTGCACTATGTTATTTATTACGCTGCATACCTGGATATTTCCAGATCCTGGTTTATTATAGTATATACCTCTTTTACATCCGACTATGGTATTGTTATAGATATATAATTCTGAGTCAGTAGCGTTATCTGTCGACCCTGCTGATATGGCGTCATCTATTATATTATAAATAAGATTATTAACTATTACATCAGTTGAATTATCCTCTGGAGTAATTGATATTCCTTTACCTTGAACTTCTAGAAGGATATTGTTCTTAATAAGGACGTTTGGGCAATTTTCTAGAAGTATAGCAGTTCCTGGATCGTCATTATATACTGATATCATCAGACCTTCTATTTCTAGAAAATCTACTCCATCAGCTTTAATTCCATAATTATCACCAGAAGGCTCTGCTCCGCCAAAAGTGGCATGCAATCTATATCCAGTATCATTATTACCATTATGTCTTTGTGATACATTAACTTCTTTTTCTACATCTTTTGGTACAAATATTCTTAAAAAATAATCTACATCTGTAGTCAGACTTGGGATCAGTACTGGCTCTATGTCCATAATTTCATTATAACACGCGACCAGAACTCTAACTGGATTTGGAGATATCAAACTAGTATAGTCATAAAAAGAACTACCCCATATGCCCCAACTAGCATCCATTGCGGTGGCAAGATCATTAAATGGGTGTATTATTTGAAATACAGTTTCATCTGTTTTATCTCCAACAATGCTACCATCAAATTCCGTTACTACCCAATTAGAATCGTCTATCTTCTCTAATATTAAGCATCCATTTGTAAAAGCGTCGAGAACTTGATTTCCGATACCAAACCTTGGATTTGTTTGCGGAAAAGAAAATGTTATTATACTTCGCCCAGATGATCCGTCTATACTGTATGTTAATGGATTTCCACCATCAACAGTCTTAATGTCTCCACTAAATACACCAACAGCATAACAAACTTTTCTTCCTGGTACGTGCTCAAGTGCGCCAACATCCCAGAAGCGATCTCTATCAATATGTGCGGCATCATCATCAAATGGAAAATCATTATCACCAATCAAAGGCCTTCCTTTACCTCGAATATTATTTTCGTCATATTTCAAATGAAAATCTTTATTTGCTGAATCTACGAAACTAACTGTAATACTTGATTGGTTTCCATTTGAAGATCCAGCTGATGAATCATTACTAACACAATGATCTATAGTTGCATTATTATTAAAACAAGGGGCACAATTTTGAGCTATATTATTCGATAATATATCCGTAGCCGAATTATGTATTCCAATTCCTCCGACGTTGAAAGCAGTATTATTATATGCCGTATCCCCGCCACCCAGTTCAATAGCATCTAGATTACTATCATAGATAATATTATTTCTTATAAGAGTGTTTGCTGACGCCCCAATCACCCATATCCCTTGACTTGGATCGTAAATTATATTTCCTATAATACTACAGTTAGTGGCGCCATCTATTTTAATTCCGTGGTTATTAGTTGGAAATCCTGTATAGTTAGCATTTATCACTAACCCTTCAATAACGGTATAGTCTGACTTAAGCACTATGGACGCCTCTCTCGCAGAGTTGGCGTTTATTTTAGAATAAAAGCTCTCTCCAGTATCATGCCATCCATTATGAGATTGACTGGCATTACACTCATTGATGGTGTCATGTGGAACATATATTCTTAAATAATAATCCTCACTTGTAGCATAGTTATCAATCTCAATATATTCAGTATGGTAATTATCGTTTTTATAAACAGGAAAATGTATTCTATATAATGCTGTATCCAGATCCACAAAGAGATTGTTAGAGTTGCCAATCAACTGTTGAATTCCATTTGCTCCAGATCCTACAGCATCACCAATCTGACTAAAAGTATGAGTTATAGTATTAACGTCTTCACTAGATTCGTCGTCAGGATTAATCCCGTATTTAGTTCTGACTTCCCATGTAGAGGCGTCGAGCTTCTTATATAAGTAGCATTTTTTATTAGTTACACTATAATCAACCTCATCACCTATACCAAGACCAGTATTTACTTGGGCCTCAGAAAATACAGCTATACCGCTATTTATATTAACAGTTAGTGATGCGCCTGATTTTAATTCACTACCATCTCTTCCTATGGAAAAGTATAGATCGATAGCACTAAACTCAGGACTGACATCAGCTCCTATTGACCATAGATCACCGATCACATCAGTATCAATATCTATCCTATGAGGATAAATAGAGGTTTCAGATGATAGGTTTTCTCCTTGATTTATTGCAGCCCAGTCACCTCTGTGTAAATGGAAGTCATTGCTGGACTTATTATTAAAAATAAGAGTAACTAGAATAAAACATCCGCTAGATGTACCGGCAGTAGCATCCTCACTTATACAATTACTAAGCGTCCCTGCCCCGGCAAAATCATCAGATGTGGCTCCTTGTGAAATACAATTCTTAATCAAGCATCCTGCATCTGATTCAATTCCAACAAGCCCGGGATTGACCACTGTATTATTATAGGCGTTACCCTGAGCTATGTCTATTCCAGATGTTATGGTATCAAAAACAATATTTCCAATTATATAAACATCACTAGAGGTTGGCGTTTGCTGAAGAATCCCTATGGCAGCGTCTTTCACCATATTCTCGTTGACATAACAATCAGTAACAGCCGCAGTAATTACTATGCCATTATCCGAATTACTTTGAGGCTTAACCTTAAGTCCTTGTAATCTAACCCAGTCGTCATCTATAATAATACAAGTGCTTGAATCGGCCTCAACCAGAAACCCATCACTTGTCCATAGACCGTCGTGACGCTGACTACTGTTGCATGAAGTCCTGACATCCCATGGAGTCGATATTACCATTCTGGCATCAGACCCAGTGGTCCATGCATCTATATTAACACCTCCAGGATCGGCTTCACCATCATCATAGCACCATAAATAAAGCCATATTCCGGCTGCAGCAAGATCCCTGGTCCCGCCTAATTCTGTTTCAATAGCGCCACCAGAGGGGCCGTTTAGCTCAGCCAGAGTATTAGCAACTCTAGTTATGCTGGTAACAGCAGCTGGAATTGAAACATCAGGAGAAATTGCGGCACCCAGATTATCTGTAACATACCATGCGCTATCGCTTCCTTTTTCAGCCAGGTAACAAGTTCCGCCAGCATAAACAACTTTATCTCCTAGGCCAACGCTACTGCCGAGCGAAAGGCTGCTAAATGTTAAGATACTGTCTGTTATAGTTACCGTTCTTGCTGTCGGGTTTGCGTCCAGGGTAGGATTATCATTTGCGCCAATCGAATATGACGCAGCAACCTGACTGGGAATGTTCCATGAATCGACTCCTGCGTCCCATTTATAATTAGATCGAGCATCGTTTTCATAGTCATAATCAAACTGAAATACTGAGTCAAGCTCAAGATTGGTAACATATATCATTCTAATTGACTCGTACAATGTTAGGTGATAATCATTTAGCACCATATCTTTGAACAGAACTTCGTGTATAACCTGGTCATTGATTCCTTCAAACTTTACAAGAGAAGTGTCTTGTGCGTAATTTGTTATAGACGTTATAAGATCGGATCCACCGGACGTTGAGTAATAATCTTTTTCAGTAGAGTTCTGGACTATATTATTGATTAATCTAATTCTATTTGAGATACGAAGATGTGCCTGTATATCGAGATATATGCCATATTTACATCCATAAACAGTGTTGTTATATATTGTATGATCTGAATGAACAACAGCATTTGTAATATTATGTTTTATGTATATTCCATATTGAGACGCATTGTATATTAAATTATTAATAACATATGAAGCATCACTATCTTCGTTATCAAACAGTATACCATTAATATCCGGGTTCTCGATTATGTTGTTTATTATAGTGATTCCACTACCACCAGATACCTTAATTCCATTATAGCTGGATCGTATCTGTATGCCTTCAACAATTGTATAATGTTCAGACACATTCAACGCATCCTTGTCAATTCCGTCGAGATAATAAATACTTTCATTAAATATTCCAGAATGTCTTAGAGATGAATTACAATCAATTCCAGGATTGTTAGGTGAATATATCTTTATGAAATGACCTATATCTGTAACAAATCCACTATCTATTTCCACTCCAGTAGAATCACTACCATCAGCACAGGCAATGGTTATTTTAGTATTAGCATTTATAAGATTAGTCGTTCCACCTAAAGGCGCATGCACCCCAGGATTCCCTCCATCATCTTCGATAGCCTGTTTTAGGCTGGTAAATGCATGGGTAATTTTTGTGACAACAGTTCCAGGGATAATGTCACCAGCAACCGTACCACTACCATTTGTGATCCACCATACTGTATCGCTTATCTTTTTATATAAATACCCTCTTATAGTTGCGCCTTCATAAACAACACAACCTACACATAATTTTGTATTTGTTTGTGCTAGACTAAAGGTCAGTACTCCATCAGTTATCCCGAATGTTGGTGCACCGGTCTTTAGGTCAGTAGCAGCACCAACAGCAAAATAATTATTAGATTTAAAGAAATCCGCGCCTATATGCCATTTAACCCCGCTACGATATATTTTTTCATTATCGATATCAGTATCGAAATCAATTATCTCAGTTAACCCAACGGTTAGAATTGCCACACCACCATATATTGCGGCAAAAGACGCAAAATCAAGATGAAAATCATTTATAATATCATTTCTAAAATGTATAGTAGATCCATTTATACATGCTGTTCCTCCAGCAAGTGCGGCATCATCTGATAAACAGTTAAATACTTTTGTATTATCTGGAGTTGTAACAGATGTTGTGTTACCCTGGAATAAACAGTTAACAATATAGCCAGCAGATCCACCGCTTGCCACACTGTCTATGCCAGTGAGATTATCAACTAGGGTATTATTAACACAAAATGCCCTACCCGTATCATCAAGTATTCCATTGCGAGTACAGTCATAAATAATATTACCCCTGACGGTTAGTGTTGATGACCCAGAGCCAACACCAATACCGTCGCGACCATCTTTTATAATATTACTTAATATTTTTGAATAATTGGCCAAAGAGGCCGTTCTTATACACTCATTAAGAATGCCTGGGCCCCCGCCTGACCCATCTATCCTAAATCCTTCTATCACAGTAAATGGCGATGATATTGTTATTGCCGCACTCTGATCTCCAGTATTCACTAGCTCATATCCAGATGTTCCGTACGTTCCATTATGTCTTTGGCTTGAATTACATTCTGATACTGTATCAGTTGGTGTGAACACGTGGAGATAATGTTTATCGTCAGTTATCCATGATGAAACGTTTATTGTGCCTGAGACATCCTCAGCAGACCCGGTATCATAACAGGCTATTCTAAGAACAGCATCAAGATCCACAAGGTCTAAACTACCAGTTAGTCCAACAGCGTCAGGATTTGGGTCTGAATTGAGCGTTTCCTTTAATGTTGCGAACGCTTTATCTATAGAGAATACATAATAAGGCGATTGGTCAGCTGGTTGATCGCCATTAGCGCTAACTACAACCCATCTGCTTGTATCGATTTTCTCTGCAATATAAACATCCGGTTCTGATACTCCAGTTATTACATCACCTATTCCGATATACGGATGAGTCTGTGGATAATCGAATGTTGCTATTCCATTAGATATAGTAACTTGTACGCCGCCACCTTCAGGTTTACTCACATATTCAAATGGTGTTGGTGAGGATTTAGTCCCAACGGAATAGCATATCGATCTTACTCCGGCTTTATATCCACCAGAAAATAATGCTGACCCACCAATTGGATTGGCTGGGGAATGTACGTATCCGCTAATCATTCAATACTCCAATTATGGTGATACTGTTATTGGTCCCCTATGTGTTATCTTTGAAGGGTGTGTGGCGTAATTAGTACCAGTGCCACCTTCATATACTTGAGCAAAATAAACGGCAGTTACGCCAACTGAATCAGAATACCAGGTAATCTTAGATGCTGCCGTACCATCAGCAACGACGTCAAATGGGTATCTTTCAATGATTTCATTATCGGTTGTAAACTCTTCAATTTTGAAAGCCCTCATTCCGGTAGCCGCGCCATTCTCTGAAACGTTTGCTACATACTTCTGTCTATCAAGCAAAGCACTTGAAAAATCCGCAACATCTATTGTCCAATGATCTGATGCTGATTGATAGTCCATCGCCTTATTAGATACTGTTGCTACGGCCGCCCCTGTTATTAAGTTAAAAAAATCAATATCAACCTGCACTATTGTTTCACTATGAGGAGCTTTTCCAAGTGGTAATTGATCGGAATCTTTTAATATACTATCACCATCAAATGCTATGACGTTATCTTCTAAAAGATTTATTACTTGTGCTTGCTTCATTTTGTATTCCTATTTTATTTTTATTACTCTATTGGAATCCACCCCTGCCAATACATTGAATCAATAAGACCGCCAATTGTAGTTGTAACAGGAGCATTAAAGGCTACAATTATATATGTTGCACCATCATCTACGGCTATATATCCAGTTGGAAATGATCCTATTGTATAATATTCACCTCTCCAGCCCGCTCCAGACGCATAATTAATAGTTTGCAACAGTGGAATTATAATTCCAGTTAATGTACCAGAAAATGCATCAGCTACTGGCCATCTAAGAGAAAAGGTAAGTAACATCATTTTACCATGAATTAATTTTTTAGCTTTAAATTCAGGAGCACCAAGACCAGTAGCACCACCTGAAAATGTAATTACCGGTGAGTGGTCACTTACAAGTGGATTTAAATTATTACTAATAGTGGTTTCGGCTGTAGCAAGGTCATCATCAACTTCCGTATGTGCTCTTTGCCCGCTAACTGTAAAATCGTCAGCATCCACAGTTCCGCCATTAGCTATTATATTTCCTTCAGTTTGTAACTTAGTATTTGCTGGATCAGCTATTGCACTAATACCAGTGCCGCCAACTAACAAGGCTCTTTTCGTATAATTATTGCCAGAAGCATCAGCACTTATATATGTGTGCTCTGCTGCGCCAGGATATGGCTCTATTATCTTAACCGCGCCAACATACCCAGTGCCTTGATCATTAGGAAGTTGTAAGTAATCAACATAAACTCCATCAACAGAGCCTATAGATCCTCCATATATTTTATCAGCAGATATTGCATTATCCTCTACGTCATTATTAGTTATCGTTTTGAATACTTTAGTTCTCATGTGCTACCTCGTATTTATGCGCCAGAAGGGATTACTATGTCAAAGTTGGTCAAAGTTATTGACGTTCCTACTGACCAGGCTACTTTGTTAAATTTTATATCAGCAAGAGACCCAAGGAATCCAACGCTTCCAGATACTACAGTCAAAGGTCCAGTGGTCTGTATTTCAAAGTTTGAAACTTCACCAGCAACTGAGGCTGAACCCCTTAAAATATTAGTGCCATCAACAAATTCAAGCCTCAAAACAGCTTTCTCGCCAACACCTGTTATAACATTTGCGTCATCAAAGGATATTTCGCTTAAAGTGTCACCAGCATCATTCTTGAAATAAATTTTCTTGTCGCCAGCAAGAATAGACGTTTTAACGACCTCTAACATGTCTTTTCTAAGGTTTATCTCAAATTGCATAGTGGGCCCTTCTGCTCATTAAATTACTTAATTTAGTGCCTGATATCTACTTGGAAAGTACTTTCCGAACCTCGCTCCTGGGGTAGATTTCGTTACTTCTAAAGTGTCAGATTCATAGTTAAATCCGTTAAATTTCTTAAATTGATCAAATTGGTACCAGTCTGGAAACATTTCATTCGTAAGAGCTGAAACGTTCCTGGCTATCACCTGGTATTTCTCCAGCTCATCACCTTCATCATAGATTGTATCAATCGGAGCATCCAAATAGGCTTTATAATACTGTTCTCCACCCATAAGAAGGTAGAGAAACTTGTGTGTCGGCCATTGAATATGAACAAATCCAGTTCTCATCCCAATCGTTGAAGCTCCTATATAATCATTATACAATGGATCTGCCGTTTCTGCAGCCTGATAAAGAGATAATCTTACTGTCTGGATACCAATCAGCTCTGCGTTTGTTATGTGGTAAACTCCATCATAATTAATATCAACACCATCGGCATTAACACCAAGATCTCTGGTGCCATGGATAATTATTTCAGGATATTTACCTTCTTCTGAAGTGCTGTTTATTACGTCAATAAGATGATTAAATGCACCTTCACCTTCGTATGAGTAGATGTCTATATAAGCTGGATCATCAGGATTATCATGCCCATTTCTACGAACATCCCTTATGAGATACTTATTCCTGAGCCTGACATGCATTTCATCCCCAACAGCCAACTCAGAGGCATCACTAACTGTTATCTCTCCAGTTTCCCTATCAATTATTGCTGTTACATCAACATCTTTTTTCGTCTCCACGAATAGTCTTGTCCCAATCTGGATAAACTTATGAAGTTCTTCATCATCTGTTATATCGAGAGTGACATCATTTCCTGATATGTTAGTGATTGGATATCCATAAGACTCATATAAACCAACCACTTTACTATCTTCAGGAGCTACCGGCAGTCCATAATAAACATTCAGGGCTCTTTCATAATCTTCTCTTGTGCTGGCATTCTGGATCGATTTAATCAGTGAGTTAATTGCTGCTTTTCCAGAGAACCTATCGTAGTTAAACTGAAGCCAGTCAGGAATAGAAACAGTTGTTCCGTATTGTTCAAACAGCATGTGCTCTATCAATAATGTCTTGGGACAGTAGAGATATGAACCCTGATCAATGTCATTTGATTCGAAGATATCATTAATAAATTCTATAGTTTGATTGTTGAATGTGTAGTCTATTTCAAGCTTGAATTCTGCTGCGGACCCAGGGGTTACGGCAGTTTGAAGAGTTGGTAGTTCCAGCACATAGTTCTGAATGTCATATGATCTTCCAGTAGTAAGATAAACCTCGAATGATTCATCTCTAATATATGATAGATCTCCTTCAACAACTATCATGTACTTGAATTTAGACGGGCTGTCAATGTACTCACCAAAGTCTGTGTCACCAACATCTCCATCAGAGGATGAATAGCCTTCGTACCATTTCCATGCTTTACCTTGAGTTGGATAATACCGGTTATTCGAAGTTTCAACATGCTTGTAGTTGTATAGATCATCAATTTCAGATTCAACTATAAGTGGACTATTTATTTCGCCTTTTCCCGATTTGTTTGTAAGTGTAGCCCATGGAGTAACTCCTGCTGCATTAGCATCGAATATAGTCTGTATGTAATCATACCCGGCAACTTCTCCGCTGGTTTTTACAGCTATAACTAAGCTTGTAGCAGCCCAGGTTACCGTAGTGTCAACTGCCGCGTTGTCTATAATCTCAACTGTGTATTCAGAGATATCTGTCGTGTCGACACCCTCAATTGCAATCCGTCCAATAGTATCATCTAATCCACCACTGTGAATAGTCTCGTCTATTTCAGCATATGCCGGCCGGTCCTGAGGTTCTTCTGAAGAGAGTAAATTATAGATGTTGAAATACTTGTCATCAATATCATCGTTCTTAACCTTAACAACCAGATAGCATGGCATTCCAACACTTCTTATCTTATGATAATCAGTTGCGGATATTTCCACCATATCTCTATATATCGGCTGCTCGTTCAAATAGATTGGTTCGATGAGTTTCTTGTCTATTCCTCTTATTAAATAGTTCGGTGCCTGTAGTGTAGGATCTAGATTTAATGGCTTAGAATACATTACACCAATCTGCACTTCATAATAATCATCAAGAACACAAGTCCAGGCATTTTCAGGTGCAATTGCGGCATAGAATCTATCAGCGAATTTCTTCATAGAATTTCCAGCTATCCTCATACCGTGCCAGAAATTCTCGAACATATCTCTATCGCCGACAGTGAGAAATTCCCAGAATGTCGTCAAGTAATCCCAAAATGGAGTCGCTTCTGTTTCAGCTTCTTCACATGCAAGTTCAGTAACAGGGCTGACTATTTCAGAGTCAACTGGTGCCAGAATGTAAAAATAGAAAGCGCCAATTCCATAACGCGGTAATCCGCCAACACCTGTGGGAATTTCGTTTGAGGTCCAGAAACTTTCTCCTCCACCATCTACTGTGAAGCTATAATTATCATATGCAAAATTATCTTTATCATAAGTACCGCCCTCAGCAGTAAATGGTACCGGCAAATCAAGAACAGCATCAGAATCGAAAACACAATCTTCGGTTCTGGTATCTGTTAAATTTATCGATGAAGCATTAGTTTCAATATTACTTAGAAGAAGTCCAGCAAGCCCAGGGCTTTCAGATGGTGATATTGAGGGTGATTCTGAGGCACTCTCACTTGGCGACTCTGATGCCGAAGGTGATATACTAGGAGATTCTGATAAACTCTCACTTGGAGACTCTGAGGGTGATTCGCTTGGGCTCTCAGAAAGCGATTCACTAGGAGATTCTGAAGGAGATTCACTAAAAGACTCTGATGTAGATTCTGATGCAGAATTACTTGGAGATTCCGATGGACTTTCACTTAAAGACTCCGATGGTGACTCTGAGAAAGAATTACTTGGAGACTCTGAAGGAGATTCACTTAAGGATTCTGAAGGACTTTCACTTAATGACTCTGAAGCAGATTCACTTGGGCTTTCACTCAATGATTCTGAGGGTGATTCTGAAGCTGATGGACTTAAGCTTAGAGATTCGCTAGGTGAATCTGAAGGGCTTTCACTTAAAGACTCTGAAGTAGATTCGCTAGGAGATTCTGAAGGGCTTTCACTTAAAGACTCTGAAATAGATTCGCTAGGAGATTCTGATGGTGATTCCGAAGCAGAGGGACTCAAACTGGGAGATTCGCTTGGAGATATTGACGGCGACTTACTTGGACTTTCGCTTATCGATTCGGAAGGTGATTCTGATGCAGATGGGCTTAAGCTTGGAGAATTACTTGGTGATTCACTTAAAGATTCGCTTGATGATTCGCTAGGTGACTCACTTGAAGAGTTACTTGGAGACTCACTACTAGATTCACTAGGAGATTCTGATGGAGATGGAGATAAGCTTAAAGACTCGCTTGGAGATTCACTTAGAGATTCACTTGGTGATTCACTTGGAGAGTTGCTTGAACTCTCGCTTGGTGATTCACTGGCAGATTGAGATAGGCTTGGAGAATTACTTGGTGATTCACTAGCAGATGGAGACAAACTTGGAGAATTACTCGGTGATTCACTAGCGGATGGGGATAAGCTGGCAGATGGAGATAAACTAGCGGATGGAGATAGGCTCGGAGAATTACTAGGAGATTCACTTGGTGACCCGGCAGTAGAATCGGCAAATTTAAGATTATCATTGTCATCATCAAAATAACTGATATAGACAAGATCATTATCGTCTATCGCCATACTATGGGCGCCAGCTGTAGTAAAGGAGTCTACATCTTCGGCAGTATCCCACGATGATCCATTCCATGTAATGTATTCTAGATTATTAGATTTCGCATAAGCTATACGAGGATATTCATTTGAATCTAATACAAGGGATCCACCTAAAGATGATCCGGTTACTACAGTTTCAACATCAAATGACGTCCCATTCCATGATGCGTATTTAATATCGTTAACTGATGTTTGATAAGCTATTTTTATATAATTACTTGAATCAAGTTTTGCGGAAAGCTGAGTAGTCGTTACACTCTCAACCTCTTGATCATCCCAAGATAATCCATTCCATGATGCATGCCTGATTGTCGATGCGGTTTTATACGCTATTTGAGGATAATTATTTGATAAATTTATTACAATGCTTGACGCTGCTCCATAAGCGGTTCCAGAGCTAGGTGTTGTTATGTCCCAAGATGACCCATTCCATTGAGCCATATTTAAATCATTAGTTGAAGCTTTTTGATAAGAAATTAATGGTTTACCAGTGCTATCCAAAGTTATAGATGATTCACCACCACCATCATTTGTTACTTCTGACAAATCCCAAGATGATCCATTCCACTTTGCATATCTAATTGCTCCATTTGTATTATCAGTATGAGATATATGCGCATTATTACTACTGTCAATAGCTATCGAAGGAAAGTTTCCAACGTCAGCTGTGTTATCTACAGTTTCAGGGGAGTCCCACGATGTCCCATTCCATTTTACATATTTAAGTGAAGAGTTAACAAGATCTCGATAAACAACATGAGGATAGTTATTACTGTCCAGGGCTACGGAAGAATCATATCCAAGAAACGAACCCGAGTCAATTGTTACATTACTAAAAGCAGTCATTTGTTACAACCTAATTACAAATAAATCAATTTAAGGTACTTCATCGTATATATTCTCAGCTTTTATAACACTATCATAAATCTCATGTCTGGCGTCATCTTCATCTGTTAAATAGATATCGCCGCTGGTGTATAATGTCAATCCATACTCTTTTATGTCAGTGTAACCATTGTTCTGAATATAAATATCTCCAACGGAATAAACCATTGAGTTTTTAATCCAGAAGTTGGTATTATCAACTTTTCCCGCGTCTAATGATAACACATTTATATCACCAGCTTCACTTCTCAATAAGCCAAAATCTTTTATTTCTAAGATGCCACATCTAAATCCAGATTCTTCCTGTATAAAATCAAATGATCCAACAGCATCTTTTGCTTCTATTAACCATATTCCATTACTGGCTATATCCCATGCCTCTATAGTTACTTTCTGTATAATGCGTCCAATACTTATTACTGGACCGGTAGATTCATTTATAACACCCTTTATTCTTATGATGTCATCTTCAACTGGTGATACATGGCAACTTATACCAAGCAATGGGTTAAAATAATTTCTGAATTGATTATAAGACCACGGATCCTCTTCGCTTCCTTCACCATCATCTAAAGCCCCGAGAGATGCATCAACATAAAATGGAGAATCTATCGGATTTGAAGATGGACTTGCAGACGGAGATTCGCTTGTAGATTCACTTGGAGACTCACTTGAAGATTCACTTGGAGATTCGCTTGGAGATTCACTTGGGGATTCTGGTAGTGATTCAAGCGCCCCCATATCAAATGATGAGCCTTGTGGACGAGATATGCCCTCAGCGTCAACTGTTGCGGTAGTTATTGTTCCGGCATCTTTACATGGGCTTGAAGATTGTAAATTAAAATCTCTATTGTTAGGATCAACCCAAACAGGATTTACACTTAAAGCTCCTGTGCCAGGCGCTACACCAAAATACAATGTGGCAGGCCCTAAAACATCATTATGAGAAACGACTGGCGTGCCGTTATCTCCATTAAGCTCAATTCCAATAGTAGAGCCAGCTGATATATTATAAATGATATTATTTTGTATTGTTACATCAATAATAAACCAAATATCAATAACAGAATCATTATTAAGACCACATTCATAAAATGAATTGTTTATTATTTCCCATCCAGAAATGCTTAGATAATCCTTGGTAATGAATATTGGTTGGTTAATATTACTAAATGTGCAGTTCTTTATTATACCATTACTAGATTCAATATATCTACCATTGAAGCCATGCATATCCGCATGGCCACCTGAAACATAAAAATCAACAGAGTCAATTATTACTGTTCCATTTATGTCGACATCGTCTACGTCTAGCATAGACCCACCGGATGAGCCTAGATCTTTATAGATTATTAGGTCTTTAAGTATAAAAGTACCACATCCTGAAGAATTAATTGGATATGGATATCCGCTTAATTTTATGACTGGTTTGTTTGTACTTCCTGCATATTTTCTAATTGTTCCACGTAGTTGCGTATATGCAGCAGGCTCTACAATCTCGCCGTTGTCCCCAACTACTTCTATTATGTCGTCATCAGTAAGAGTTACTGCTGATGCTAAGTAATCAAGACTTTCTGCTCCTTTGGCTTCAGTATCAAATGGCGCCGTATTACTTCCGGTGGGATTTACAAAATATACAGGTGGAGTAAATTCGAAAAGCATTCCATTAGGAGCGGTACCTCCATATATCTTATTATTAAATCCAGCTATTGATTGTATTCCTTGGGATAAGAGGCCTGTAGATACTATTTCTAATGTACTACCATCCCATGTAGCTAATCTTCCAGGAGTGCCGGATTTTTCAGCGATATATAATTTACCTAAATAGCTGGTCATAACGCCGCCTTGGAATCCCCAAGAATCAGTTCCAGGTACAAGAATCCAAGCGTTTATATCATTCCATACATATATATCGGAATCATCTTGTGACTGACCATATAGCTGTCCATTATATACTGTTAACGTAAATATATCAAGCGATGGCGCTGGTGCTACTTGTGTCCAAGATGACACATCGTCCCATTTATGTAAGCTACCATCCCCTTCTATCCCATACAACTCATTATTAAAAACTATTAATTTATATAGATCTGCCCCTCCTGTGGTTGGGTGGCCTATCCAATTATCTATAGGGGTTGTTTCTGAACCGTTCCATTCATAAAAGCCTCCATTTACAGGAGCATATAATGACCCATTGTGCTCAACTAAAGATCTTATTTGTTTAAAAGCAGTGTTACTAAATTGAGCAACTATTACCCAATCTGTACCAGTGGACTTTACTAAATACCCATCTACTGTTCCTGCATATATTATTCCATTAGATATTATAGCTATAGGATGTTGGACAACCTCTGGTCCGCCGGAATACGTATGTTGTAAATCCCATTGGTTTAATGATGAATTCCACTTTAATAAATTTCCCGAATCTCCGTATTCTGTACCATATAACTCACCACTTAGAACAACAAGTGAAACTATTTCGATAATTGCTGGATCATATTGATCTGCTACTTGAATCCAACTGGCCATTAATCGCTACCCCAATTTATGTATGTTGCTTGCATATCTATACTATAATTTACTTACCGTTAAGTCTGCAATTCTGAAGAAGTCCACATCTCTTATGGTGAGAGTGTCAGTAAATGTTCCATTTACCTCATTGCCATCATCATCTTTCCTGGTGTATGCAATCGATATAGGTTCTTGAACATTATTAACAAACTCTTCATTATATAGATAGCTTATCAACTCCTTAGTTGAGAACGTGCCATCAATATTATCATCGACATATTTCTTTATCTCATCAATTAACTGGTCCTCAGTTATGTCGCTGGTATAGTAGACCGTAAAAGTCAACTCTACCGGCTCTTTATGTTTAACGAGTATGTCACCATACAATTTCCCAAAGTCATTACCGTCAAAGAACTCCTGGATCCTGGCTACTTCAGGATATGTCGTATATTCAACGGTTATAGTATCATCAGTACTATTATCCAGAATGATGCGTACAGTTTCCTGTGATGATCTCTGTAACGTGCTGCTTGGCCTAACTACCTGGTATTCACTATCTGAAAGAGGTTCGGTTTCATCAACAGCTGTACCGAGCGTTACTGAAACTATATCAGCAATAGGCATTTTCACACCATTAATCTCGTTAAGCTCAAAGAAATTCTCATTCGCTGTTTTATCAATTACAACCGATGCAATCTCAAGATCTTCAGTATTCTTAATAGTTGATACAAATATATCAGCTTTATTATTAGCATGATATTGATTTAGTGTCTCGCTTTCTATTTTAAGATAATCAACCTGGATCTTGGATTGTATGTCATCCTCAATATTATTAAAGAAAGTACTGTTCATCTTAGAGGTTCCGCTTGCGGCAATCATGATAAATACATTAGTACCATATCTGCTATTGACAAGATATCTATCGAGGTTCTGAATACGATGACTTAATAGGGCGGTAAGAACGTCTTTACTTCCAGTTGGATTAGATATATCGCCAAGTTCTGACCATCCCCCACTCGTAAGTTCAGTTGATCCACTGGCTGTAGTAAATGTCTCCTTATCCCAAATGTAAGCTGAATATCCATCAGAGAGTGAGTTATCCACAGATCCAGAACCAAAAGCTCTAAGCTCTACAGATACTGGACTTTCAATATCAGTCATATTAACCGCATAAAGCGCTGTAGCCCTGGATTGTTGTGTATCAAATGCTTTGAGATTACTAATTACCCATTTATCTGTTACATTTTCTGAGTCAGTAGTTAGCGCAACTGTCATGGTTGTCCCATAGCGATCTGTAGTTAAGCTCTTTAACTCTTCGCTATAAACATTCAGATAGGTGCTGGCAAGACTTAGGTGTAATTTGTTTTCAACTTCCCCTGTTTCTGAATCATAAAGATGAGCAGTTTTCTCCAGATAAAGCGTCATCCTTAAATCATCATGGATTATGAACTCAAAGTCATATTCAATATCTTGTTCAATTCTCCACAACTGCTCAACAATCGCACCAAGAGAAGTTATTCCACTAGTGTCGCCTGAGGTTGCAAACACATCCATCTGACCATAAGTATCTTCATGAGCCATATAAATTATAGCGTTCTTATTATCTACAGAGGTTTCCCATTCTTCATATGCATCTATCAACCTTACCCCAAAACCAATTCCACTGAACCCATCAACATCTTCTCCATTAACACTACCAACCATAATCTGCAGA
Organism: uncultured Chitinophagales bacterium; assembly: GCA_964572485.1. Taxonomy (GTDB): domain Bacteria; phylum Bacteroidota; class Bacteroidia; order Chitinophagales; family CAZNGA01; genus CAZNGA01. Next base: position 10,333 of record CAZNGA010000030.1, on the reverse strand, counting down.
TTGCTCTTTGATGGCGCTAAATCAGGGTCTGTTACTGTAGGAAATGTAAGGGTTCCGGATACTTTTACGCCTATGCGTTTCTGTATATCTTTACCAACTGATATTGAGTTCTTGGCTCCTCCAGCAATAGTTATATCATTATTGTTAAAATTTAAAACATCAATATCCTTAACATCCTCATACAATTCACCCATATTCCCGCGTTTCATACCTTGTGCACCATAAACCCAATCAGGGCTTGGCACTACAACTGATTCAAATCCGACTTCTTCGTCTTGAATGTTGAAAAGATCCGTTGTGGCAACCTCCATAAAGGTCTTGTAGTCGTCAAAGAATAGGCCCCTGTACATTTCATTGGTGCACTCCTGGTCTAATTGGTAGCCATGGAATGCAGGCTCCTGAGAGGTTATATCAGAGGGCTCTATAGTAAGGGGATATCTGTAATCGGTGGGTATGGAGAAAGGTCCCCAGAATAGCTTTTGGGCACTTCCAGGCTCGGGAGGATAAATGCCGTGAAAGGCAATATGCTTAATGATGTTTTCTCCATTAATTTTGCCTAGAAAGTCAGCTTTCTGTATCGGCAAAGAAACATCTGTCGCACTTACCAGATCCCTTGTCATATAACGATCTCCCGGGCCCGCGATATGCATAGAACTAATAACTGGGAAAAGTTCGGGCAATTTAACGAACATGCTACGCTTGTTCATCATGCTTCTGTCGTTTATGGAGTAAATTAGGCGATTATAATATTCTTCGTTTGTTTCGTACCTTGACCCATTCTCGATTGCGTCAGGGTTTGTGGTCATCTTATAAGTGAAATCGATATCAGTAAGCTGAGATATCTCTCCAGCCTCAACATTATAAATGTTTCCTTTGGACTCGCCTATGATCAGGATGTCGATATAGTAAAGAGCATATCTGTCAGTGGATGTCTTGAATGTATTTCTGCTAACATGACCAGGCTGTGTTGCTATAAATCGATATCCATCAGGAGTCACAGCCCTGAAGCTTGTGGTTATGTCAATATCTTTTTTCTCATCAAACCAAATCCTCAATGTGCCGAATGCATAATCACCATCTATCCTTGGAAGAAAAAACTTGTTGCCGAAAAAATCAAGCTGGTCATCTGTCATATTCTCCCATTGAGATATATTGTTAACCACCTGTTGATCAACGAGCACATTATAGAAATCACGAAGCACTAAGCCAGTAGGCTTTACAGCAAGCTCATCGATAACAGTACCCTTCTGTCCGCTAGCTAGCGAGTATTCTGACCATTTCTTTCTGATGAAATTGTAAAAGTCAAACATTACTATTTCCTTATTTACCTAATAATTACTTAATGGTATTTTAAATTTTCTGTATAACTCTGCCGATCCACTTCCTAAAGATTTTTTCTTAATATCTTTTAAGCCTTCGTACCTACTCTTACTAGCTTTTGTTAAGTTAACAGGTTTATTTGCTCTTCTATATCTTCTCACTGTATCAACGTAATCATTGACAGCGGCCTCATATGGCTTTTTTACCCTAGAGCTCCCCATCAATTTCTCCCTTAGAAAATTTTTCCCCTTTATGTCTTCAAGATCAGATAGAAAGTGTTTTCTAAAAAGCTTCCTAACACCTCTTGCTTTAGCAACCTTCTCAAGCTCATCATTAAATGCTAAGTTATATGTTTCTTCTAAATACGCTTGTTTATCCATTATGCACCCCGTGTTATTGGTAAATTGAATTCAAGATTTGCATACGGCTCAACTTCAATTGGGTAAATTCTTATTTTTGCAGTTATAACGTCGCTTATTATCTCAACACTAACAATTTCTGCATTTTCTATCTTCTCTGTATCCGGTATCCAGCTTGGCTCATCTGCTTGCATTGACTTAATCGTTTGGTCCACCGCAACAGAAAGAGAAGCAGATATGGCTTGAGGATCACTAAGTACTCTGGGTTTATTCATAAACTTGGCGGCATCTCCACCATAATTATCTGGAATAAACTCTGATCCATACAGAAATTGCTTCCTAGCGGTCAAAAACGTCAATTCAAATCTATTCAGCAAAGATCTATTCCCGGAAACTTTCTGGGGATTATTGCTTAGACTAATCTGAAATTGTCCAGATATGTCTGTTATGAAATCAATATCAGCCATTTATATTATTTTCCTGCTTTTAAGATACCTTTTAGAAGGGTAATAATCCATAATTAACAATATCATCAATAATTATAAAATCTATTCTCATTGGCATAATCCTGAGGATTTCTTTCATTATTCTGTAATTCATTGTAAGTTTCATCATGTTTGAAAAAATCAGCAGTAGTGATTTCTTTCTTTAATGATATATTATCATTACTTGACTTTTCAACTGCCGCTTGTTTATCCAAATTAAGCTTTTCTGATGGAACATCTCTTTCATTTATGGCTGCAGCCGCCGCAATATCAGGATCTGAAAAACTATCTGGATAAGCATCTTTACAACTACTAAAGGTAGGCCACTCATCACCAAACGCCGTATCATAATTAACCATAAGCTCAGTAACAACAGTTGTTATACTCATTACAAGGGCGAATGATTGAAGTAACCCAGCTCTATCCAGTAATTTCTTCAAATCTCCAGCTTCAGATGAAGCAAAGGGAGTATATTCGTAAAGCGTATTCAGGACCAAACGGTTATGCTTTTTGACTTTATTAAAATTACTATCAATATCCCTTATTATTTTTTTTACACGATCTCTATCCTTATCTCTATTTGTCATAGATAAAGCGGGGACCTTAACCAAGGTTGTTGTGGCATCTGCGATCATCTGAATATACGGAGACAATGAGGCATTCTGGATATCAGTAGACCAAACACCAATCTTTCCATCCCAATCAGGAATTTGATACAACTTACCTATGAAAGTGCTAAGCTCAACATTTTCACTAACAAGAAGATCGTCTGAATTAATCAAATTCTTAAGACTATCACTAACTGCAGCCTCAAGAGTACTGTCAGCGCCAATTAATAAAGTATGGCCGGCAGTTAATGTTATTGATAATTCTGATGCAGATATATCTTTGTCTGGTTTTTCATATCTATCTGACGCATCGAGAAAATCAGTCTCAACTATTTCCATTAAAGTTTGTGAACCCTCTATAACAGAAGCTAAGGCAGATCCAGCAGCATTACTACCCTTCCTTAAATAAGAGATAATTGTTCTGATTAGAGTTCTTACAATATCTTTAATGTTGTAAATATTATTACAGTAAAGTTGGCATTCTTTATTCTTAATTGAAGCTTTCTTTATGTTCTCTAAAAGAGCTTGTAATTCATTTCCAAGTATCCCAATATCATAATCAAATTGGCCCGCAACACCAGAGGCTGCTTTTACCCATAAGCTAGAATTAACTAGGGTTTCGGCTTCAATCTTTGTTTTAGCATTAGTGAGCTTTAAATCTCTTCGAGAAGTAATTCTATTTAACCTTCGTCCATAATCAGTTTTTAATGCTTGCTCTTTAACATTGAAACTGGCCCTTTCTGTTAATGAATTACTATTGCCTCTTAGTTTTTCATAGCTTTCTCTGTACCAGGTTGATAATGCTTTTTTACTTGCGTTAAATTCTTCATTAATCTTTTCTGATTCTATCCTAAATTTTTCACTATTCTCTATTTCTTTTCTCTTGGCTACCTGAAACTCTTCATATAACTTAGACTTTGACCTTGTGGCTTCCACAGCAAGATTGAGGTATCCCCTCATTTTATTGTATTCTACTTCATTAAATGTTGAATCTCTTTCATCATTACCAACAGCTGAATCACCTTCGAGATCTGCGATTACATTGCCAGCACTTATTATAGCATTCGATATATGAGGTAAAGCTTCCTGCATTTGATCGTAATAATCTTTACCACTTCTTAACCCAACCCATTTTAATATTATCCTGAGTATGTTATGAATATTGTTGTGAGCTTTTTCAAGATATAACCCTTCTTTCTCGCCAGCTTTTATTGCCTGTTCATGAGGAATATTAACTAATGAGAAAACTGATGATGGAGCCGCAAGCACAACCTTAAGTATTAAATTCATGAACTGCTCAAGATAATTTGACGCAACTTTAGATATAGAACCAGCAATAGTTTCAGCAATCTGGTTAGCTGCTGCGCCTATTGCGGAAACAAGTTCTGCGCTTACTGCATCAAGGACGCCAAAACCAAATCTTATTCCGTCACGCAAAGTTATCACGTCTGTAACAAGATCTTTGATGTCCTCTAGTGTCTGCAGTACTGAAGCATATGCCTTATATGCGGCAGCTACTACATCACACGCTGGTCTTAATGGAGGCATATTATCTCATTTCCTTTATTCTTTTTGACAAGTTTTTCTTAGCTCTGTGTACGTACATCTCATTAACTTTCAATTTCTTAGCGATCTGCTTGTTATTCAATATTGGCTTGCCAGCGAATCCAAAAGTGTGCTCAAAGATGACTTTTTCCTTGCCGCCAAGCTCATGGTATAGATAATCTACCAATGCCTTATCTGCGCTCTCCCTTGTCATAGAGTTTCCATAAAAGTCAAAAGCTGCCTTTGATGCTGTTGCCTCTCCATGAATCTCATTTAACATGCGTGCCGTTTCTTTTTTATTCCATCCTAACTCATCAGACAGATCTGCGGTACTTGGCTCATATCCTAGCCTATCTTCAAGGTTCTGTTTTACGATAGTAAAGGTTGCTCTTTTAAGATTTCTGTGCTCCGGGATATGTCCGGATATCTGGCTCTCTGAAGCTATCCTCTGGACCTTCTGAAGGTTGTTCCAGATATGTGTTGTTGGCTGAGCACCCTTGGATGGATCATAAGAATTAAATGATTTAATTAATTGACTGGTAGCCTGGGCCCGTAACGTTGCGGGAGCCACACCAACAGTGCTGTATTTATTGACAACTGAATTAACTACTGGCTGATATCTTATAATGAGATCGGCAAACAGCTTCGGATCTTTAGATTTTTGCCATTCAATAATATTATCGCTATCTGTCGACATTTGCTCGCCTTATTCCTTGAATTACTTTGCTAACTTTTTCTACATATTTTTTAACTGCATCTTTACGCTCTTGAATAAAAGCTGTCAATGGAAGATGCTCTCGTATACTGCTGAATTGTCCTGGGCCAGTCATCTTACCTTGCTTCTTTTTAGGATCTTTTGTGGAGTCTGCACTCTTTTTTAAATTTTTAATTGGATCTTTATCAGCATCCCATTCATCAGTGGTAATTCCGAAATACTCAGAATGTATTTTATGGTCTTCGAATCCGGATGTAGTATTAGTGAACAATGTTTTATCTGTAATATCTTCTTCAGATGGAACGGATAGCCCAAGTATTCCCTGAAAGAAAGCGTCAGCACTACACACGTCTCTTGCAATATATTTAACACAGTTTTCATAATTTGACAGAAGATCTTTTCTATCATCTCTAAGCCTTGTAAATGCTTCATGCATAGTATCATATGCAAACTGTATATTATCAAAACCAACAGTAGTATCGCCTATCATGAAATGTCTTGATTTATGATTAAATACTGTTTTATAAAATGGTGATATTTTATTTGGCTCATATATATCATCTAAATAAATTCTATTACGCTCGCCACTTAATAAATCTTTACCTGTAAGAGTTAGGAAATCTTTAGCATAAATATAATCAGGCCTTATATTTCTTTCGTTCAAATCATATGAAATATCTTTTAAATCTGTCTCCAGATCAGCTTTGGGCTGCGGAACATGATATGCCGGATTTATTATCTTGAGAGTTTCCGGATCTACTTTAGAAGAATTAGTTAATGATGGATCTGTTGCCTTCATATAGAGAGGGTTGCCGCGAGAATCGACATCTGTTGATTCGCTTACTAATCTTGCATTATTAAGAACGATACTTGTGCTTGCATCTGCACCACCTTGAGATATTGTAAGCAAATGTTTAACTTGTTGTACAGTTCCAATGATAGTATCCATGGATTCTCCACCATAAGCCTCATCGTCAGCGACGATAGCTCCTGGAAATCCGCACATTATGTATGGATTAAAAGCCATATCGGCTATAGCAACTCTTCCTGCATATTTAGTATTTAAGAATTTTATTAAAGCATGCCTTCCAAGAGCATTGGTAGTATGTTTATTGATGAAGGAACTTTTTTTCTTTTTTGCCGCATTCTTTTTATCAGTTAATTTTTTTATTTTTTGTTTTATTGCATTTAATTTCGCCGGACTCATACCCTTCTTAAGGGTGGCTGTTGCATCAACTCCTCCGGTAAGCTTATCATATTTTCCTTTCAGATCTGCAATTTCTGTATTTAATTTATCAATTTTCTTCTTACTAAAAGTAGTTTCCAAGAAAGATGAATTAACATCATCAGCAGCTAGAATATATTCTACATTTCCAAGATATACATTTACACCTTTATATCTCTCTTCAAGAGTCAACTGCGGTTTATATCTGCCATAAGTATCTGTTTTATTACCTTCTTCTTTAGTGATATTAAATAATGCTGTCGGTATTTGAACGCTCTTAGACGCCAAACCTTTTGATCCTTTTGTTGATAATGAATCAACTTGTTTGAAATATCCTCTAGTCATATCAGCATCGATATCATATTGCCACTGGATTCTATGGCACATCGGCGGGAATATAAGATTACAATTCGGTGGTGATGTAAATTCTAACGGAGGCAACAGCATAGTTTCATTAAGAATATACTGCCCGCCAAAATCTACTCTATCAACCAAAAATTTCTTAACATCTTTATCAATAACCCAATCGTTATCTTTCTGATTAAGATCTATCAAAGATGGTGAATTACATGAATAAACCCTTACAGAAAATAATCCTGCCAATCTCATTATAGCGGCTTCAAGACTGGAAAACATTGAGCTGCCCATTAAGGCGGCGCCAACCTGTAATCCTCCAGCCTGCCTTCTCCAGAAATCAAATCCAGCATTATTCTTTGGAACCATAAATCGTTTATCTACACGAATCCTCTTATTTATAAAAGAACCTATCGCCGTTCCACCAGTAGCTTCAAGCCACATCCCTCTTATAACGGCATCAAGATAAAACCCGCCTTTTGTTATCCCATCATCATCCTTAGATCCATATCCAAAATTCTCATAAGCTGTATTTCCATCTTTCTGTGTTTTAACTTTTACTCCTTTGCCATATGCGGAGCCTGCGATCAAGGCTATCATGAATGAGGCGTCATTCAGCCCACTATCACCATGAGTTCGTATAGGAGTGCCTTTCGCTCCTGGAGATTTTGCTGTGGCTTTTTTCGTTACCCCTTTTTCTACCCATGTATGATATATCCCAGCTGTATGGTAATATGTTTTAGTCGTTAAATCCTTAGCGCCCATCCACGCTAATGCTGCTGGGGCCCTACGAATATCCATCCTAAAGTCACGACATACTATTCCTAAACCTCTACCTTCGGTGGCCTGGTCTACTTTAAAATAACTTGATAGAAATCCATCAAACATCAAATGCCAACCAAGTTTCTTATTATCTATATTAACCCAATCCTTATAAAAGATCTGTACCGCAGTCTTAGGCAATAGATTAAAAGCTTCTTTATTAGATAGAAGATTAATATTAGCTTCTACTCCATTAGGTGTACATATAATATTAGCGCTCTTAAACGGTGTGAGAACACCCTCAAGATACATACGGAAATCATAATTATAACCCTTGTTCGGCATTATTACGTTTTCCCAGTGTTAAGATCTTTGAATTTATCTGTATTTGATGTTTGACCTATTAACATTCCATTATTAGTTTGCTTTATCAATCTTTCTTTATTCCCCATCCCATTAATCTTTTTATATGATCCAAGACCATCCCTGACTATATTATCTCTTACCCAATTTACGCCTTTCACAAGAACTGTAAACTGAAAATTTTTAATAAGCTGATCTGCTGCTGTTTGTGATGTTGATATATTAACCATATATCCATCAACTATCTTTCCATCATATACAAACTTAACCTGATACTTGCCTTCGATAGCTTTTCTGCCAGCTAGATACTTCTCATACGCAACCATGAACTCCTGGTAGTATGGATATTCCTGGGAATCAAGAAAGAATCCGCTGAATTGATATATGCTTGGTTTATCACCAAAAAAGAAAGCATTCCAATGGGCCCCAAAATTTATATGGAGTTTAATAATTTGTTCGCTTGCTTCCTGTACGGTAAGAAGTGAAAAATTATTAAATATTCCATAATAATCAGTTTCACCATCTAATTTAAGATTTGGAATAGTGCCATCTATCAATTCTGGAGTCCCAGATACAATATCAGTTTTTGGATTCAATCTATTTAATGTCGTTCTAGTGCCCTCAGGTATAATTTCTGCGACCTTTGCCGTCATATCTTCTGTGTAATTTCTCTTCTCTCCAGAGACCCTTCCGGACTCGCTGTTATTATCTTTATACACAACTATAGTGGAAAGTGTCTCTTCCTGTCGCTTCATTCCTGATGTATAAGGCCTAATACGATTATCATCAAGTGACGTTAAAAATTCATTTGAAGGATTTGTTGGCATAGACTATTCTCCTATAAGGTCCAACGATTATTCCAATAGTTAAGAACAGGCGGCCTTACTGTTGCTGCTAATCCACCGCCTTGAGACCCTTCTCTACCTTTACCTAGAACAGCGTTTATCTGCATTTTTGTGAGCTCTACGCCAAGTATTTTTTCTGCTTCAGCAGCATTGTCATCAGTCACAACCATTTCTCCGACCTTCCCACTCTTTGAGTCGGTAACTAGTATCTTTGCTGTTTCTCCTGCTTTTCTTCCCGCTAATTCTTTTAAATCATCAGTTATTTGATTTAACTTTATATTTGGAGTATCCCATGCCCTGGCGGCCGCGTTCTTTGTTAAGAAGCTTCTTAAATCACTAGCACTCCCCATGTGTTGGCTAAGAACCTCTGGAGTAACTTTTTCCCTTTCTGCTATGGCTGCTTTTTGAGATTTTAGTGTACCAAATTCAGCTGCAGATAATTCCTCACCTGTGAATAATTTTTGAATTGCACCACTAAACTTATCAACCCCTTCTTTAGATTTAAATCTCTTCTTATCATATCTCATTCCACCAAGAAAATTTATAGCAGCCTTTCCTCCAGAAAGTACAGCATCAGCAAGATCAATATCTTTTGCTTTATCAACTAGACGCTCAATTCCTTCAAAACCATAATAATCTTTAGCCTTTTTATAAAATTTTCGATCACGTTCACTTTCAAAACCTTCAAAAGTGGCTGCGTCCGCATGTGTCTTTCTAAGCCTTCTTGAAAAGGCAGCTTGACCCTCTGTTGTATCAAGATCGATATCAAATTCTTTTTCAAAAGACTGAACAAATTTTCTCTGTCTCTTATCCCTTTGGCTGGCTGCGGTTTTAACTGTTCGATATTTTCCACCTCTACCCTTTACTGTAGTGTAGTATGATTTATATTCTTCGCTTCCAATATCAAGAGCAATCTCAAAACTTCTTTCAGCCGCAGCTCTATCAACAGAAGCTGCCATATTAGTTTGTCGTAAAAATGTTCTATCAATTCCTTCAAATCTTTTTCTTTCTAACTCTGTCGCCATAAGGTTGTAAGTCTCGTATGAAACGGTACCCTTATTCCCTCTAAGGTCGGTTTTAAGACTAAAGTCAGCTCCATCAGTATTTAGACTACGCCTTGCATCTTGCAAATACTGCATATTGTCTGCTAATAGATTTGGATTGTCTGAATTCTTCTTTTTCCACGTCTGATACTGACCAACAGCCTTCTCATATTTGGAGTTAGTTGATTCTTGAGCATTTAAAATTCCAGTTGCCAGATTTTGAATGGCGCCCATAACATTTTTTCTAAACGCTTTTTCCTGGCTGGCTGTCATGTCCATTGTTCGTATAAATACTGAATCATCCAAAAGCTTAGATGGATCACCACTAGCTACTGCCATACCAAGTGATTGAACTATATATCCTAAATTACCAGCATCTGAAGCCCTCTTTGTTATAGCGTTAATATTGAAACCTAAATTAACTTTCCCTCGTTTTATTTTATCAATATCTCCTTGTGTAGCGTTTGCAATCGCCATACCTTGTGCAGCTACATTACCACGATTCTTTAATCCATATAATTGCTCTAAATTAGATCTATTGTCTCCATAATTTCCACCACCTCTTCCATATTCATCATATATACCAACACCCTGCATTGTTGACTCAAATGCTCTTGAGATAGTTTTTGACATAGACCCTCTAATATCAGAAAGGCCTCCAAATATATTTTCACCTGTAGATACTATTCCCTCGCCAAGATAATCAAAA
>CAZNGA010000029.1:0-37370 GCA_964572485.1 uncultured Chitinophagales bacterium | reverse complement strand
TTGATTCATTTATTCATTCATTCTTAGAACTTCTTAAATCATCATTCCTGCCCGACTTCGTCAGTCAGGCGGGTGTTGATCGATATTCTATATTCAACACCACTTCATTTCAAATTTACTACAGCTCTCACCATCCAACATCTTCTTTCCTTCTTTCTCCTTGCGTGAGGGATTGCAGCGGCTACCCCGCATCCGCCGGCTGGCGGAGAGGAGTAATAGCGGAAAGCCCGGCCCCGAGTACTCGGGGACACGCCCAAAACCCTTTCTTTTCCCTTTATGATAACACAAAACTGATTTTGATTTGGTAATTTTGCGCTAAAATCGATGGTTTGGAAATTACTATAGATCAAAATTCGGGTTTCTGCTTTGGGGTTGTCTATGCCATTACAATGGCTGAGGATGAGCTGGATAATGGGAATCGGTTATATTGCCTGGGGGATATTGTGCATAACGATATTGAGGTGAAGCGGTTGAAGGCAAAAGGGTTGGAGATCATAGACCATGATGGCCTGCGTAAATTGAAGAATTGCAAGGTATTGATAAGAGCCCATGGTGAGCCGCCGGAGACCTATCGGATCGCCCTTGAGAATAACATTGAGCTAATAGATGCCTCTTGCCCTGTAGTACTCAAACTGCAAAATCGTATTAAGAATGTGTATGATGGTATTGATGGCCAGTCGGAGCAGATCGTAATATATGGCAAGCCGGGACATGCAGAGGTGAATGGACTGGTTGGGCAAACGCATGGCGAAGCGATCATTATCACTTCGGAAGATGATCTTGACAAGATCGACTATACGCGCCCGGTGGTCCTCTTTTCTCAGACCACTAAAAGCACAGCAGGATTCTACAAGATCAAAGAGATCATCGAGTCTAAGATCAGTGCTGCCATTGAGGAAGATGGCTTGATCGTCAATGACACCATATGCCGGCAGGTGGCTAAAAGGGAGCCACTTTTAAAGGAATTCGTTAAGAAGTATGATGTGATCATCTTTGTCAGCGGTAAGAAGAGCTCTAATGGGAAGATCCTCTTCCAGGCGTGTAAAATGCACAATCCTAATACTCACTTTGTATCTGATGAGTCGGAATTGAATAGAGATTGGTTTGAAAATATCGACAATATCGGTATCTGTGGTGCCACTTCAACGCCAATGTGGCTGATGGAGAAGATCAAAAGCTATATCCAAAAGGATATCCTCGAAGGACCTACTACTTAAAAAAACTCTATTTACATTTGATTCGTAGTTTATTTCTATTACCTTTGTGCTTCCAAATAAGTCTGATAATATCAGCAACAAAAGGAGGAAATATGATTTGACAGAAAAAAAGAATGAAAATACCCCTAAGAAAGAGGTAGCTAATGGCGAAGAAAATTTGCCACAACCAACCAATCCAGAAAAGAAGGATGAGGTGACCGACTCTCAAAAAGGTCCAGAAAATACCACTGACTCATCTAAAGATCCCAACAAGAAAGAACCTACTGAAAAGAAAGTCCCTGAGAAGGAACTTCCTAAGGCTGACGAGAAGCCTGAAGAGAAGGCGGAAGCTAAAGAGGCTGCAAAGCCCGAGGCTGAAGCAGCAGGTAAGGTTAAAGTTGAGGAGAAGAGTCCCAAGGAAAAAGAGGCACCTGAAAAGGTTGCGGATAAGAAGGAGAAAGCAGTGAAAGCTGTGAAGGAACAAGAGGAGGATAAGATAGAAGAGAAGCACGACGATTATGATTGGGAGCAAGTGGGTGATGAAAGCCCATATTCTGAAAAAGAGCAAAAAGAGATGGAAGAATTGTACATCTCTTCTTTCAACCCGGTCACTGAAAACCAGGTTTTAGCAGCGACAGTTGTTTCTATCACGGAATCAGATGTTGTCCTGGACATTGGTTTTAAATCTGATGGCCTGGTATCCCTATCTGAGTTCAGGGATATAGAGGACCTGAAGGTTGGTGATGAGGTTGATGTATATGTAGCGAAGAAAGAGGACAAAAAAGGGCAGTTGGTGCTATCGCGCAAAAATGCCAAATTATTGAAGGCATGGGAGCAGATCGTTAGTGCCCATGAAACAGACGAGATCGTTACCGGAAAAATAGTAAGTAAGACCAAAGGTGGCTTGATCGCTGATGTATTTGGGCTGGAGACATTCCTGCCGGGATCACAGATCGATGTGAAGCCGATCATAGATTATGACGCTTTTGTAGGAAAGCAGATGGAATTTAAGGTGGTCAAGATCAATGAGACCATTAAGAATGCTGTAGTTTCTCATAAAGCGTTGATTGAGAGCGACCTTGAAGAGCAAAGAAACTTGATCATCTCCAAACTGGAGAAGGGGCAAGTACTGGAAGGAACCATCAAGAATATTACCGACTTCGGTGCATTCATTGATCTGGGTGGTGTAGATGGACTTCTATATATTACTGATATTTCATGGGGCAGGATCAACCATCCTAATGAGGTGTTGAAGCTGAACCAAAGTATCAATGTAGTAGTGCTGGACTTTGATGATGAGAAGAAGAGAATATCTCTGGGCTTGAAGCAGCTGACATCACATCCATGGGATGTGTTGGAAGAAGACCTTAAAGTAGGCTCAAAGATCAAGGGTAAGATCGTGAATATTGAAGATTACGGTGCATTCCTGGAGATCAATCCGGGTGTGGAAGGTTTGATACACGTATCTGAAGTTTCCTGGTCGAATCAGCTAATCAATCCTAAGGAATATTTCAGTGTGGGTGATGAGCATGAAGCGATCATAGTCACTCTGGATAAAGAGGAACGTAAGATGTCACTCAGTATCAAGCAGATGACCAAAGATCCTTGGATGGATGTGGTGAAGAAATATAGTGAAGGATCTAGACATAAAGGGGTTGTGAAGAACATCGCTCCATTTGGTGTATTCATTGAATTCGATGAAGGCATTGGTGGCATGATCCATATTTCTGATCTCTCCTGGACCAAGAAATTCAGGCATCCTAATGAGTTCACGAAAGTAGGTGAAGAACTTGACCTTGTTGTATTGGAGATAGATACTGAAAATAGAAAGTTGACATTGGGCCATAAGCAGATCGAAGAAAACCCATGGGATACATTTGAAAAAGAATTCCCAATTGGATCTGTACATAAGGCCACTATTTTGACTAAAGATGAAAAAGGCTCTGTTGTGTTATTGCCTTATGGCCTGGAAGCATTTGCTCCTGCCAAGCATATGAAGAAAGAAGATGGTAGCATCCCACAGATAGATGATGTCCTTGAATTCAAGATCATTGAATTTAAAGCTGACAACAAGAAGGTGATCGTATCACATGCAAGGATCTATGAAGAGACAGATAAGGAAGAAAAGAGGGAGTATACCGAGAAGAAGAAGAAACAGTACAAGCAGGCAAAGAGTACTAGAAAAGATATCCATAGCATTAACCTGAAGGTGGAGAAGACAACTTTAGGTGATATTGAAGCTTTAGCCGGATTGAAGGAACAGATGGAAAAAGCGGATTCTCCAGAGGAGACCAAAGAACCGCCAGTACCACCTAAAGAAGAAGTTGCTGAGAAGAAAGAAGAGGTAGCTCCAAAGGAAGAGGAGAAGAAGGAAGAGGAGAAGAAAGAAGGGGTAAAGGCTGAGGAAAAGGTAGAAGCAACTAAAGATGCTAAGGAAGATGCTAAAGCGGATGCAGCACCTAAGGAAAAGGATGCGCCAAAGAAGGAAGCGAAACCTAAGGCTGAAAAAGCCACTAAGGCGGTTGCTAAAGCTAAAGCTACTCCTGCAAAGAAAGCTGCAAAAGCAACGAAAACAACCAAAACAGCCGCAAAGAAACCAGCAGCAAAGAGCACTGCAAAGGCCCCTGCTAAAAAAGCAGCTGCTAAAAAGACTGGAGATAGTAAATAGTCTTAATAGGTTGTGATCTATTAGTTATTTCTTATTGGGTAGGATACGTGTAATTATTTTATTGCACCTGAGCAGTGAGGATTTCTGCCTCTACTATGAATTCACTCTCCTTGATACCTAAGATCTTCTGGTTCGTCTGTATCCTATAGCTGTGACCGGCATATAACTCTAAGTTTTGCTTGGTGCGGAATAAGAAATTATTCCTCTGAATGGCTATGGTGATCTTGAAAGGCATCCCAGTATTCCTTATAAAGGATATAACCATCTCTTTAGTCGCCAATTTATCATCTTTAGCAACATACGTTATTTGGCTGTAGAGGGTGCGTTCCCGATCTGTAAAGATCGTATCAGCATCATACATTTTTACCAGTACAGGTTTATTGATGTCTGCATCGGCAAATGGGGAAAGTTCCTTTTCCCAGTTTATATTTTGCAAGACCTGATGTTCCTCCTCTTCATTGACGATTACCTTTTTACTCACTTTTGGATCCAGTGCTTCCAATTGTTCGATCTCTGAAGTGATAAATCCTTTGAGATCAAAATAGGTAATTGGCCCGGCTGCTTTCTCCTTGAAATTGCATCCTGCAAGGGAAGTGAGAACGATCAATAATGATATTGTTACTAAAGGTATTTTCATTGTGTCGGAGTTCATATCAATATTTCGCCAGTCATTTGACCCGGAATGTCCATGTCCATTAGTGCAAGAATGGTGGGTGCCAGATCAGCCAATTTCCCATCTTTAAGTCCGACCTTCAAACCCTCTTTAACAAGAATTAATGGTACCGGATTCTTTGTGTGGGCGGTATTGGGTGTCCCATTATCATTCACCATAAAATCTGCATTGCCATGATCAGAGGTGATCAATGAAGCATATCCATTGGACATAGCGGTGGTAACTACCTGTTCTACACATTTATCAACCGTTTCAGCGGCTTTAACAGCGGCTTCAAATATTCCGGTATGCCCTACCATATCTGTGTTTGCGAAATTAAGGCAGATGAAATCTGTACCTCCATTATTCAATATGGGCAGGATCTTATCCTTGACCTCAAACGCACTCATTTCCGGCTGCATATCATAAGTAGCCACCTTTGGTGAGGGGATGAGGACTCTATCTTCGCCATTGAATGTCTGCTCTCTACCCCCTGAGAAGAAGTAGGTCACATGTGCATATTTCTCAGTTTCAGATATCCGGAGTTGGGTCTTGGTATGGTGCTCAAGTGTTTCACCCAGGGTCATCTCCACGTTCTTATTCTCAAAGATAATGTGCAGCCCTTCAAAGGTTTCATCGTAATTGGTCATTGTGAGGTAATGGAGTGGGATCCGGGTCATCCCGTCATCCACTCTATCTTCTTGTGTGAGCACTTTAGTGATCTCTCTACACCGGTCGGTACGGAAATTAAAACAAATGACAACATCTCCTTCGCTGATCACCGCCAGTGGAGCCCCATTATCATCCATCTGTATGATCGGTTTAATGAACTCATCAGTGACACCTTCACCATAGGAACGCTCCATCTGGGCGCCTATATTTTCTGTAGAATCACCTATACCTGATACAAGACAGTCATAACCTATTTTGATCCTTTCCCAGCGATTGTCTCGATCCATTGCATAATAGCGGCCCATAACACTGGCGATCCTACCTGCTGAATTGGATAGGTGGGCTTCCAGTTCTTTGATATATTGTAACCCACTCTTCGGATCACTATCCCTGCCATCTGTAAAGGCATGTATGAATACATTGGGCACCTCTTGCTGCTTTGCAATATCACATAGTGCTTTTAGGTGGTTGCTGTGTGAGTGAATACCTCCATGAGAGACCAGCCCCATGAAATGAACCTTCTTTTGATTTTCTTTAGCATAGAAGAAGGATCTGAGAAGAACCTCATTCTTTTCCAGCTCTTTATCTCTGATCGCATTATTGATCCTAAGCAATTCCTGATCCACAACTCTGCCTGCCCCAATATTCATGTGCCCGACCTCTGAATTTCCCATTTGTCCGACCGGTAACCCTACATCTTCACTATGGGTGATCAACTCAGAGACAGGAAATTGCTTATATAATTGGTCAATGAAAGGGGTATTTGCCTGTTCAATAGCGCTGACTTCAGGTTTAGGGCTATGGCCCCAACCATCCATTATAATTAACAACACCTTTTCGCTCCACTTCATCTTGCAAAGTTAGTCCTTTTTGAAATAGATTTGTATCTTTGATTTTTCAATGAGATGTGTTTTTGGCATAGTATATGCTGTATAAGGTTAGACAATACAAATAGTACTTATTATGAAACACCTTAAGATAAATTGGTTTTTTACACTCATGTTGCTGGTGCCTATTTTGGCAATAGCAGGAGGGGTCTTTGACCAGATAGCGATCACATTGAAGGCCGGGAATGCAAAAGAGCTAGCCAAACATTTCGATAGTAATGTTGAGATCACCATCCTTGATAAGGAGGATGTATATAGTAAAGCACAAGCAGAGCTTGTCGTTAAAGATTTTTTCAACAAATATCCACCCACCGGATTTGAGCTGATCCATCAGGGAGCTTCTGATAAGAGCGCTAAATATGGTATCGGCAGTTTAGTCACAACAAAGGGGACCTTCAGGGCCTATGTATATGTAAAGGAGAAGGGTTCCGTCTTTTTGATACAGGAGCTGCGATTTGAAGAGGAGTAGCTTTTTGAATATCCTTCCAATAAAGCATTAGAATTTGTAAATTCGTGGTTAGAATTTAGGGATGTCAAGATCCCTTACATACGGTTTTAATCACGAAACTACCTTTAGAGATCGGATGATACAACAAGATACATCCTTAGATTGGCAGCAATTCATAGATAATGGTTTGGATGAAGATGTGGGCCCGGGAGATCATACCAGTCTGGCATGCATTGACCACAATGCAGTAGGGGAGGCCCGGCTGATCATGAAAGAATCAGGGGTAATTGCAGGGATAGAATTGGCACGTCAAATATATCATCATATTGATGATGAGCTTTTCTTTTCTACGGAGCTTCAAGATGGGGCAGCTGTCGGTGATAAAACCGTAGTGCTGGAAGTGAAAGGGAGTGCACGCTCTATACTTAAAGGAGAACGCTTTGTATTGAATTGTATGCAGCGAATGAGTGGGGTGGCAACATTGACCTCAAAGTTTGCCAGTGAAGTGTCAGAGACAAAGGCGATCATTTTGGATACCAGAAAAACATCGCCCGGTGCGAGGATCATGGAAAAGTGGGCTGTGAGGATCGGTGGAGGAGAGAACCATAGGATGGGATTGTATGACATGATATTGATAAAGGATAACCATATCGATTATGGTGGCGGCATCAAAGAGGCCATTCAAAAATCAAAGGATTACATTTCTTCCAAAAAGCTGGATATTAAAATTGAGATCGAAGTGCGGAATATGAAAGAAGTAGAAGAGGTAATGGCGGCAGGGTCAGTTGACAGGGTCTTGTTTGATAATTTTTCACCATCAGAATTGAAGTCGGGGATTGAAATGATGGGCGGTACTTATGAAACGGAGGCCTCAGGAGGGATCGTGCTGGAAAATGTAAAGGAGTATGGTGAAACCGGTGTAGATTTTATATCGGTGGGGGCTTTAACTCATTCTGCTGAAAGCTTGGATATGAGTCTTGTTTCAAAATAAAAGTTTATTATTACCACCTTGCTGGTCAAATCTGTAATCCGTTAATTTTCCTATTTTTGCTTCTATGGAATACACCCGTTTATTGTTCAAGAGATTAGCCATTATCCTGGTATTGTTTACCACTTGCAGGGTGTTGTTCTACTTATTTAATAGAGATCTTTTTTCAGGGGGCTCGTTTACGGATTTTCTTTGGATATTATTTGTAGGGCTGCGATTTGATATCTCGGCGATCATATACCTGAATATTCTTTTCATCTTACTGCACATCATCCCTAATCCATGGAGAGGGCAACCCATATATCAGGGTATAGTGAAGGTGTTGTTCTATATATCCGCCAGTTTTTCCTTATTGTTCTCTGTGGCTGATATTGGCTACTTTCGATATTCCCTAAAGCGGACCACCTATGATGTGTTTAGCATTGCAGGCGACTTCCTGGAGCTATTATCCAAATATTTGATCGATTTCTGGTATTTAGTATTGATATTGGTAGGGATGCTCGTAGTTGTGGAGGTACTATATCGAAGGATCAAATTAGAAGTTGTACAAAAGCGGTCAAATTATTTTTTACAGAGTCTCTATTTCTTGCTGATCTTTCTTTTGCTGGGGATCATGGCCAGAGGAGGATTGCAATATATCCCTATCAGTCCCATCACATCAGTGAAATATGTGCCTGTTTCTTTATCTCCTTTGGTCACCAACACGCCTTTTGTCTTTCTCTACTCGTTGGAGCATAGAGGAATAGAAGAGCTCACCTATTACGACCAGGAGGAGCTGGCAACGATCTATTCGATATACCATAAAAATAGCTACCCTGACACTGTGGTCACTTTAGATAAAAATAGTGAGAAACCAAATATCGTTCTCATTATATTGGAGAGTATGTCAAAGGAGTATAGTGGGTATATGAATACCAATAAAGGGTATACCCCATTTCTTGATTCGCTGATGCAAAATGGCTTATTATGTACGAATGGGTATGCCAATGGAAAGCACTCCAATGAGGGGCTTGTAGCCATCACAGCTTCTATCCCTGCCCTTATGACTGAACCATTTATTAATTCCGTGTACCAGGATAATAATATCCTTGGTATAGGTACCATCCTGAAAGAATATGGATATCGGACTGGTTTTTTCCATGGAGGCAATAATGGCACTTTCGGGTTCGATTATTTCTCAAAGTCTGCCGGGTTTGATGAATATTATGGTAAGGAGGAGTACAATAATGATAGCGATGATGATGGCTACTGGGGGATATATGATGAACCCTTTTTTCAATATTTCGCTGATGAGATCAATACATTCGAGGAGCCCTTTTGTGTAAGTTTCTTTTCACTCACTTCACATCATCCTTATTCGCTTCCGGAAAAGTATGAAGGTAAATTGGATAAAGGGGAAATAGACATTCATGAGTCCATAGGATATACCGACCATGCTTTAAGGAAATTCTTTGCTACCGCCTCCCAAATGGATTGGTTCGATAATACTTTGTTTATTATTACGGCTGACCATACGGGGCCTTCAGAATCAGATGCTTATAAGACAAAGGTGGGCGTGTATAGTGTTCCCATCCTATTTTATAAACCCAATAGCATCCCTAAAGGAGAAATTGATTTTGTGGTTCAGCATACGGATCTCATGCCATCCCTATTAGATTATCTGAAGTATAACGAACCATATACCGGGTTTGGAAGTAGCATTTTTTCTACGTCAAAGCCAAAACTATCATTTAGCTACCTCAATAATTTGTATCAGATAATTGATAACGAATATGCTTTGCTTTTTGATGGTAGGGAAGCAGTAGCGATGTATGCTTACAAAACCGATAAATTGCTAAAGAACGATCTATTAAAAGATGATCCTCAAAGTAGTGAGCGGTTGGTGAAACAATGTAAAGCGATCATTCAGCAATACAATTCTACCCTGATCAATAACCAATTACTTCCTAAGTGAAAAAGAAGATACTTTTTATTATCAATCCTAACGCCGGCACCTATCATAAAAATGATGTGGAAGGGTTGATAGATACCTTTTTGGATAAAGATCAATATGTAGCTCATTTAAAGCTCACAGAATATGCAGGTCATGCAACGGTTTTGGCTCGTGAATCTGTAGAGCAACAATTTGATATCACTGTTTCGGTAGGTGGCGACGGCACCATGAATGAGGTAGGTAGTGGCTTGGTAGGTAGCACTACTGCATTGTCCATAGTTCCTTGTGGATCTGGGAATGGATTGGCCAGACATTTATCTATCCCTATGGATATGGGGGGTGCCATTGACATGATCAACCACGGAATTGTTAAGGAAATGGATGTTTGTACTGTAAATGACAAATATTTCTTTAATGTTGGGGGGATCGGCTTTGATGGTTTGATAGCCAAAGAATTTTCCACTCTTGGTACGCGTGGATTTTGGACATATATCTATTGCATCATGAAGAACTTTTTTATTTACCGTGCAAAGCGCTATCGTATTGTATTGGATGATAAAGAGCAATTTGTAAGCGCCAAGATCATTGCTTTTGCCAATGCAGAGCAGTATGGAAATAATTTTATCATTGCACCCGGGGCTGAGATCGACAGTGGTATGATGGAAGTGTGTATCGTAGGTGGATTCTTCCAGTTGATCAGCTTACGCTCAGGGATAGAATATCTTTTTGGGAAATACTACCGTAACGACAGGATAAAGACCAAAAGGGCAGCAAAGATCTTGATAGAGAGCGAAGATCCCCTCTTGTTACAGATCGATGGAGAGTCTGTAGATACAGGTACAAGGGCTGAAATACATATTATACCCAAGGGTTTGAAGATCGTGACAAAAGGGACCCAGTAATTGGTAGGATTGGGGGAGATAAACAATTAATAACTAGTATATTAGTAATAGCAACTACTTTTTGCGAAAATTAAAGGGAAAAGATGTCAAAAAAGAAAAAGAACAGGACCGGCGTTGTTTATTCCACAAATCCAAATTATAAATATTCCTATAAGCAAGGCCAACAAATGGAAACTTTACCTCCCGGGGAGCAGAAGTTGAGGACCCGTATCGAGACAAAGCACCGGAAGGGAAAGGTGGTGACCATGATCGCAGGTTTTGTCGGATCAGAATCAGACCTGAAAGATTTGGCAAAAGTGCTAAAGACCCGATGCGGTACCGGTGGTTCTATTGATCAAAATGATCAGGGGGAGATGGAGATACTCATACAAGGTGATTTCAGGAGCAAGATAAAGGAGCTCTTGACTGGAATGGGGTATGAGGATGTGAAGCCTTGAGTATTGCTCTCAAAACGATACCCATTTTCTTTCTTTCCACATGGAGAGAGTAAGTGTGGAAAACTTTTCTTTTTAAAATCCGGCTATCGTCTGTAAATTCTCCTTATTTTTAAGAATCCAAAAGATCTTATTTTATCATGGCCGAATTTTGTCATTTACACGTTCATTCCCAGTATTCCCTCCTAGATGGAGCAGCGCATGTAGATTCTATGCTGGCGAAGGCTAAGGAGGATAATATGAAAGCCATGGCCGTTACGGACCATGGAAATATGTTCGGGGCTTTTAAGTTTGTGAAGGCTGCCAAGGAATATGGGATCAAGCCCATCGTTGGCTGTGAGTTCTACATGAGTCCTGACAGATTCGACAAGAAAGACAGGGCCCGCTTTCATCAATTGATCCTTGCGAAGAATGACATCGGCTATAAGAACCTCACCAAATTATGTTCCCTCGGTTTTATTGAGGGGTACTATTACTATCCCAGAATTGATAAAGAGTTGCTCAAGCAACATTGCGAAGGGTTGATCGCCACAACGTGTTGCCTTGCTGGTGAAATCCCCAGGGCCATCATAGATAATGGTGAGGAGGAAGCTGAGAAACTGTTTAAGGAGTGGCTGGATATTTTTGGAGAGGATTATTATATAGAGCTGATGCGTCATGGCATCGATAAGCAGGATAAGGTCAATGAAGTACTGATGCGTTGGTCAAAGAAGTATCAGGTGAAGATGATCGCCACCAATGACTCTCATTATGTGAATGAGGCCGATTGGGAAGCTCATGATATTCTTCTGTGTTTACAAACAGGCAAGGATATCACTGAGACCAATAGATTCAAGTTCGACAACGATCAGTTTTATTTTAAGACCACCGAAGAGATGTCCACTTTATTCAAGGACAATCCTGAGGCGATCGCAAATACGATAGAGATCGCAGATAAAGTAGAGACTCTAGAATTGAAAAGAGATGTCTTATTACCCAATTATACCCTTCCTAATGAGTTTGCTGACGAGGATGCCTACCTCAAGCATTTAACATATGAAGGGGCCAAATTGCGATACCCTGACCTTTCCGAGAACATTACGCAAAGACTGGATCATGAGCTGCAGGTTACCAAGGAAATGGGCTTTTCAGGTTATTTCCTGATCGTGCAGGATTTTGTGCAAGCGGCAAAGGAAATTGGTGTTGCAGTGGGGCCGGGCAGGGGATCTGCCGCAGGTTCTGCCATCGCATTTTGCACCGGTATTACCAATATTGACCCTGTAAAATACAATTTACTTTTTGAGCGATTCCTAAATCCTGAGCGGGTGAACATGCCGGATATTGACATCGATTTTGACGATGAGGGTAGGCAAAAGGTCATAGAATATGTGATCAATAAATATGGGAAAAGCCAGGTGGCTCAGATCATTACCTTTGGTACGATGGCCGCCAAAATGTCCATCCGAGATGTTGGCCGTGTTTTGAAACTCCCATTACCTGATACTGACAGGTTGGCCAAGTTGGTGCCTGAGGGCCCCGGGGTCAATCTTAAAAAAGCGTACAAAGATGTGCGGGAGTTGGCGGACTACAGGAAAGGGAAGGGGAGCACCCTTGAGCAGAAGACATTGATGTTTGCTGAGATATTAGAGGGTAGTGCACGCCATACAGGGATCCATGCAGCTGGGATCATCATTGCCCCTGATGATCTGATGAACCATATCCCATTGTGTACCTCAAAGGATTCTGATCTTGTGGTCACGCAATATGATGGCAAGGTCATTGAGGATGCAGGGATGTTGAAGATGGATTTTTTAGGGTTGAAGACCTTGTCAATCATTAAAGATGCAGTTAAGAATATTGAAAATGGCCATGATGTCAAGATAGATATTGAAGAGATCCCTTTAGATGACCAAAAGACATTTGAACTTTTTCAGAAGGGGGATACAGTAGGGATCTTCCAGTTTGAATCTGAGGGGATGCGTAATTATTTGAAGGAGCTTGAACCCACAAATATTGAGGACCTGATCGCTATGAATGCCCTTTTCAGACCGGGGCCGATGGATCATATTCCAGAATTTATCAACCGGAAGCATGGCAAAAGCAAGATCACCTATCCACATGAATGGCTGGAGGATATATTGAGGCCTACATATGGAGTATTGGTTTACCAGGAGCAGATCATGCAGACCGCACAAATAATAGGAGGGTATGAGTTGGCCGCTGCGGATATTCTAAGGGTAGCGATGGGAAAGAAGAAGCTAGATGAGATGGAACGCCAGAAGAAGATCTTCATAAAGGGAGCCGAGGATAAGGGTGTCGATAAAACCAAGGCCGAAGAGATATTTGCACAGATGGAGAAATTTGCGATGTATGGATTTAACCGTTCTCATTCTGCAGCATATTCTGTCCTTGCATTTCAAACGGCATATCTAAAAGCGCATTATCCCGGTGAGTTCATGTCCGCAGTATTGACACACAATATGAATGACATCAAGCAAGTGAATTTCTTTTTGAATGAAGCGAAGAGGATAGGTTTGAGGACACTCGGTCCTGATATCAATGAAAGTGATGCGAAGTTCGTCGTCAATGAAAATGGGGAGATAAGATTTGCACTAGCAGCTATCAAGGGGATCGGTGGGGCTGCTGTTGAAGCAATTGTTGCAGAGCGCAACGAGAATGGCCCTTACCTATCTATTTTTGACCTCACCAGAAGAGTCAATAACCGGGCAGTGAATAAAAAGTGTTTGGAGAGTTTAACAAAAGCAGGCGCATTTGACTGCTACGAGGATATTCACAGGGCCCAATATTTCAATGTTTTGGAGACAGAGCAGGTAACTGTGATCGAAAAGGCCTTGAAATTCGGTGGAAACTATCAAAATGTGCTCTCCGATTCACAGAATCTCCTCTTTGATACTACCTCTATGGTAGATACTGATACCCCCACAATTCCTAACTGTGTGGAATGGTCTTCGGTGGATAAGTTGAAGAAAGAAAATGAAGTGACAGGTATTTATATCAGTGGTCACCCTCTGGATGAGTATAAACTGGAAATTGACAG
Source organism: uncultured Chitinophagales bacterium (assembly GCA_964572485.1). Classification (GTDB taxonomy): domain Bacteria; phylum Bacteroidota; class Bacteroidia; order Chitinophagales; family CAZNGA01; genus CAZNGA01. Next base: position 23,553 of record CAZNGA010000029.1, on the reverse strand, counting down.
CTTCTGTACTGAGGTAACGAAATTTGCCAATTTCAAGAACCGATCTATTTCCATTGCTGGTGTGATCGTAAAAGTAAAGCACCGGGTAGATTCCAAAGGGCGGAGGTTTGCATTGTTCTCCATTGAAGATTATACTGGGATTGCTGATATGGCTCTTTTCTCAGAAGACTACTTAAAGTGGAAGCACCTCCTTGAAGAGGGTGAAACCGTATTTATCAAAGGTAGATACCAGCTGAGATATAAGTCAGATGACCGCTTTGAGTTCAGAGTAAATGAGATGAATTTATTATCTTCTGTTAAGGAAAAGTTCACCAAAGAGATCATCTTTATGTTGTCGTTGAAGGATATTTCTGATACTTTTGTTCAAGAATTAGAGGTTATCTGTAAAGAGAGCCCCGGGAAGTGTGATGTTATCATTAAGTTGATAGACCCGCAAAAGAAATATGTAATTCAATTGGTCTCAAATTCGTTAAAGATAAGAATGAGTGAACAGGTAAAGGAATTTTTAGATAATTTACCAGTTAGATCATATATATTGAAATAAGGGGAACTTTATTGGTAAATTTATGCTTATAGTTGTTAAATATTAAAAATAAATAAATCATGGCAGTAGAATTGAACGATCAGAATTTTCAGGAAACAGTTATGGACTCTGACAAAGTTGCAATGGTTGACTTTTGGGCAGAATGGTGCGGGCCATGTAAGATGGTTGGACCTGTTGTAGAGGAGTTAGCCAACGAATATGGCGAGAAAGCCATTATAGGAAAAGTTGATGTTGACTCCAATCCTGGTATCTCTCAGCAGTTTGGCATCAGGAATATTCCCACCATTTTGTTTATCAAAGGTGGTGAAATAGTAGACAAACAAGTAGGAGCTGTTCCAAAGACTGTCCTTGAGCAGAAGCTTCAAGCACATATTTAATAATTATATGTCGTAGTGAATCTTAGCTCTTTCGGAATGGCAATCATTTTGAAAGGGCTTTTATTTTCTCCGGACTTGATATTATTAGAATGAACCTGCAAGAGCTGTACCAATATGACAACCTTGAGTTTATTGCCCGCCAAGTGGTAGAAGGCTTTATTATTGGGTTGCATAAAAGCCCTTACCATGGTTTTTCCGTAGAATTTGCCGAGCACAGGATCTATAATGCAGGGGAATCAACAAAATATATAGACTGGAAGGTCTTTGCCAGAACAGATAAGAAATTTGTCAAGCGCTTTGAGGAAGAGACCAATCTCAGGTGCCAGATCATTATTGACACTTCTTCTTCCATGTATTTCCCGGAAGAAAAAAAGGACCACCCTGCGGTAAGTAAGATCCGGTTTTCTATGGTATCTGCAGCAGCATTAATGCGGTTGTTCAAGAAGCAAAGAGATGCTGTTGGGCTATCATTATTTTCCGATAAGATCGAAACCCATACTCCCGCAAAGGCCACCAATGTGCACCATAAATTTCTCACAACACAGCTGAGCAATTTGGTGGAAGGTAAAGCAAGATTGAAGAAAACAAATGCATCGCAATGTCTCCATCAGATCGCCGATAATATTCATAAGCGTTCATTGGTGGTTATCTTCAGTGATATGATGGAGAAAATGCACTTTTGGCAGGATGAGGCACAGGACAAGAATCATGAGCTGTTTTCAGCTTTACAGCACCTGAAATATAACAAACATGAAGTGATCCTTTTTCATGTGGTTGATAAGCAACAGGAGTTCGATTTTGAATTTGATAACCGCCCTTATCAGTTCATTGATGTTGAAACCGGAGATAAGATCAAGCTTCAGCCTAATGAGATAAAGGATTACTATATCACTCATATGAAGAAATTCGAAAAGGAGCTAAAGTTGAAATGTGCCCAGTATCAGATTGATTTTATCACTGCGGATATAAATCAGGGATTTAACCAGATATTGATGCCATATCTTGTGAAACGGTCCAAAATGTTCTGACCAGGTTGTAGTTCTTCTTTATAAGCCATTTATATATAGAGGAGTATATGTTATATTATTCCATAATGACGGGGCCCCCCTTCCCTCCCCCCGGAGACAAGTTACAATGATCCTCCCATAATTACCAAAACAGAATACGCCAAAAAGTTACCTCCAAAGGTATTTGCCACATTTGATTATCAGCCATATACACATTGAAATTGGTTGCATGTATGGAAAATTCAACCCTACCTACAAATCTCCCAATTATCTGATTATTTTTACACCAGAAATATTCTGTTATGATATTGTTTCCCAATGCTAAGATCAACATCGGATTGAACATCGTGGCCAAGCGTGACGATGGGTATCATGATATTGAAACCCTCTTCTATCCTGTCCCATGGTATGATGTGCTGGAAGTCCAGGAGGGAGAGGATTTTAGTTTTGAAGCGCTGGGGCTGGAGATCCCAAACAATGTAGATGAGAACATTTGTGCTTCAGCATACCATCTATTAAAGAAAGATTTCGACCTGCCACCAGTGAATATATTGCTCTACAAGAATATTCCGATAGGGGCGGGGCTAGGGGGTGGATCTGCTGATGGCACTTTCATGCTAACCTTGTTGAATGATCACTTTCAACTCGCCCTCTCTGAGGAGCAAGTGACAAATTATGCACACAGACTGGGAAGTGATTGCCCTTTTTTTGTAAAGAATGAAGCGCTATTGGCTACCGGAAGAGGGGATATTCTTGAGCAAGTACCATTGGACCTGTCTGATCTAACACTGGTGATCGTATATCCGAATATAGTTTCAGATACAGCTCAGGCGTATCAATGTGTTGTACCCAAAGCTCCGGTAAAGGTTTTGAAGGACCTTGTTACTTCGCCAATTACCACCTGGAAAGAAAATATACAAAACGATTTTGAGGTGATACTATTTGATACCTATCCGGAATTAGCCCAGATAAAAGAGGAACTCTATGGTATGGGAGCCATATATGCTTCGTTAAGTGGCTCCGGTTCAGCGATATATGGCTATTTTCAAGAACCGGTTTCTATATCAATGGTGCAAAGCAAGATCACACAAAAAGAGGTACGCGTTTTTACTACCCGTGGGGAACTATGAAGCTTAATTATAAAGAATTTGGAACAGCGGGAAGAGCTGTATTGATCATTCATGGGTTATTTGGTTCCTTACGCAACTGGCAAACCCTGGCGAAAGAGCTGTCTGCGAATTTTGTTGTCTACACCATAGACCTCAGGAACCATGGACGGTCCCCACATAGTGATGAGTTTGATTACCAAGGTATGGTGGAGGATATCAGAGAATTTATTATTTCACATGAATTGGGGCAGGCCATTCTGATCGGTCATTCCATGGGTGGGAAGGTGGCGATGCAATTTGCCTTTGATCACCCTGAGTTTTTGGAAAAGCTGATCGTAATAGATGCTTCTCCTCTACTTCATGTAGATATGCCGATTTATACTCTTGAAGCGCTTATGGCTGTGGATGTTGGATCGATAACTTCCCGGAAGCAAGCAGATGACGAATTGGCTGTGGCGATCCCAGACGAAAGGGTAAGGCAATTTCTATTAGGCAATCTGAGGAGGCAGGGGGAACATGATTTTGTTTGGTGCTTGAACCTCCCCGTCATAAAGAAGGAATTCTACAATATCCTTAAGCCTGTTGATTCAGGGAAAACCTATACCGGGCCCACATTGTTTGTAAAAGGGGAGAGGTCCGAATATATTGAAAAAGCTCAATTCCCAAATATTCAGGTATTATTTTCCAATGCAGAACTTATTGTGATCCCCAACGCAGGACATTGGGTGCATGTAGATGCTCCTAAAGAGTTAACTGCCGGGTTGTTGCATTTCTTAAATAGGGAGTAGGTATTCATACTATTGAATAGCAAAAAATGGGGACCATTTAATGATCGAGAGAGTATTAAAGTAAGATGGTATTGAAGATCAGCTCGTGGCTGCTTCTTCTTTTTTTGAAGGGGTTTCTTTAGAATCTTTCTTGCCACTTTGCACTGACTTCACTACCTCTTTGAAGGTAGTTGGGTGATTCATCGCCAAGTCTGCAAGTACTTTACGGTTGAGTTGGATCTTATTTTCAATCAATTTACCCATGAACTTTGAGTAGGACATGCCCTCTTCTCTCACTGCAGCATTGATTCGTTGGATCCACAATCCTCTGAAATCTCTTTTCTTTAGCTTTCGCCCTGTATAAGAATATTGCCATGCTTTTTCAACAGCATTCTTAGCTACAGTATATACATTCTTTCTCCTTCCCCAAAAGCCCTTAGCGCGCTTGAGTATTTTCTTTCTCCTTCTTCTTGAAGCTACCGAATTTGTTGACCTTGGCATAATTCTGTTATTTGATCTTGATTTCTTATTATCACACTACCAGCATCCGCTTGGCGCTCTTACTATCTGACTTATTCAGAATAGTGCTGTTCCCTAATTTTCTTTTACGCTTTTTGCTTTTTTTAGTCAAAATATGACTCATATAAGCATGATTTCTCTTCACCTTTCCAGTGCCGGTGACCTTGAATCTTTTTTTTGCGCTTGAATTTGTTTTCATCTTTGGCATAACAAGAAAATTTGTGCAAAGGTAAGAAAAAAATTTAAATTACCAGCTATTTCTTTTTGTCAGATTTAGGAACGATAATGATGAACATCTTTCGCCCCTCCAGCTTTGGTAACTGTTCGAGAGAACCAATATCAGCTAAATATTCGACGAATTTTAGCAGTAACAATTCGCCCCTCTCTTTAAAAATAATGTTTCTTCCTCTAAATTGAACGAAGGCTTTAACTTTTGCTCCTTCACCTAGGAACTTTTGAGCATGCTTCACCTTGAAGTTAAAATCATGATCATCAGTATTTGGAGTAAAGCGGATCTCCTTAAGGACCACTTTGACAGTTTTTGCCTTTATTTCTTTCTCTTTCTTCTTCTTTTCGTAAAGAAATTTATTGTAATCAACAATACGACAAACGGGTGGAGTAGCATTGGGAGAGACTTCAACAAGATCTAGGTCCTGCTCTCTTGACATGCTTAATGCTTTTTCTATAGAATACACACCCGGTTCGATGTTATCACCTACTAATCGTACTTCCCGGCTTCTAATGTACTGGTTGGTCTTGAATAAGAACTTTTTTGGAATCTTCCTAACTCTTCTTTGTGGCAAGTTTATAGTTTGATGTGGTTAAGATAATGTGCTACTTATTTCTTTTGTTAGCTTTTCCATAAATTCATTTAACGTACTAGAACCCTGATCACCTTCGCCATGTTTTCTGACAGCGACCATATCGTTTGACGCTTCTTTTTCACCAATGATCAGCATATATGGAATCTTTTGTACTTCTGCATCTCTGATCTTCTTTCCAATTTTTTCATTGCGCTGATCAATGATACAGCGAATATCGGAATTATTTAGTGAAATGGAAACTTTTTCAGCGTATTTACTTGCACTTTCACTAATAGGTAAAATAGCTACTTGCTCAGGTGCGATCCAAAGAGGGAAATTCCCAGCGTAATGCTCGATCAAGAATCCGATAAAACGCTCGTGAGTCCCTAGTGGAGCACGATGGATGCAAATTGGGGTCTCTGGTTCATTTTTACTGTTCGTATAGGTAAGGCCAAACCGTTTTGGTTGTGCAAAATCAACCTGATTGGTGGCCAAAGTAAACTCCCTGCCTATGGCACTCCATATCTGGACATCTATTTTTGGGCCATAAAATGCTGCATCATCGACAACCTCTTTATATGGGATCTTGGACTCATCCAATACTTTGCGAACCATCTCTTCAGTTTTTAGCCACAGCTCGGGCATATCCACATATTTCTTTCCAAGTTTTGCAGGATCATGAGTTGCAAAGACCATTTGATATTTGTCTATTCCAAAAATCTTGAAATATGTAAGATACATATCATTTACTCCAACAAACTCTTTCCCAAATTGATCTTCAGTACAATAGATGTGGGCATCATTCATTTGTAAAGAACGTACTCGCATTAACCCGAACAATTCCCCGGATTTTTCATATCGGTAACATGTGCCGTATTCCGCAAGCCGAAGAGGCAGGTCCTTATAACTCCTGTTGGTAGCACCAAATATCTTATGGTGGTGAGGGCAGTTCATCGCTTTTAGGTAATATTTGCCGCCATCAAACTCCATTGGAGGGAACATACTATCTTCATAATAGGGGAGATGCCCGCTAGTGAGATACATGCTCTCTTTGGCAATATGAGGGGTTCGTACCCTCGAATACCCTGCCTGAGTTTCCGTTGTTTTTGCCAATTTCTCTAGCTCTTCAATGATCGCGGCACCTTTTGGCAGCCAAAGAGGTAGCCCCGGGCCTACTTCATCATCAAAGGTGAATAATTCCAGTTCTTTACCAAGTTTCCTGTGGTCTCTCTTCTTTGCCTCCTCTAATAGGGTAATGTACTCGTCAAGCTGTTTTTGCTTTGGGAAGGAGATCCCATAGATACGTGTCAACTGCTTGTTCTTTTCGTCTCCGCGCCAGTAAGCACCTGCGATGCTCAATAATTTGATCGCCTTTATATACCCTGTATCAGGGAGGTGGGGTCCTTTGCACAGGTCTGTGAAATTTCCATGTTCATACACGGTGATCTCACCTTCCTCAAGTTCTTCGATCAGCTCAGATTTGTATTCATCACCTTTTTCTTTGAATATTCCGGCCACCTCTTTCTTGGAAATATTCTTGCGTTGGAAAGGGTTGTTGTTCTGAGCCAGGGAGACCATTTTGGCCTCTATTTTTGTAAGATCTTCATTGGTGATCTCTTTTCCACCCAGATCCACATCATAATAAAACCCATTTTCTACAGCCGGGCCGATGCCAAATTTCACTCCTGGAAATAATGCTTCAAGAGCCTCAGCCATCAAATGTGCAGAAGAGTGCCAGTAAGCATGTTTGGCTTCTTCATCATCCCATTTGTGCAACTGTAAAGTACTGTCATCTTGAATCGGTCTTGAAAGGTCCCAAAGTTCATCATTTATTTTAGCAGCAAATACTTGCTTAGCAAGCCCTTCACTAATATCCTTAGCGATCTCTAAAGGTGTAATTCCTTTGTTGAATTCTTTGCTATTACCATCAGGAAATGTGATCTTGATCATTGTTTCAAAGTAAGTGATTAGAATGTTTCGCAAAATTACTGCAAATTTTGGGGTTATCAAAGGGTAATGACCAAGTAGGAAGGACTTATTCGTTGTTAAGCCGTTTCATCCCTTCTTGTGCAAGGACAAAGTCAGGATCAAGATTAAGGGTTTGATCATAATAGTAAGAGGCTTGGTTGATATTACCCAATGCTTCTGAACTTAAGCCACACATGTAATAAGCTTTTGTGTAAGCAGGAGATACTTTGATCGACATGTCAAAATACCTGAATGCTTTAGAAAAGGAATCTTTTTCATAATAGATGTAACCCATATTGTAAAAAGCCAACTCGCTTTGAGGAGCCATATTGATGATATGCCTATAGATATCAACAGCCATTTTATAATTTAAATTCTCCTGATAGTACATGGCTTTGGCATAATAGGCTTCCAAGCTATTGCTATCTAATCTTATGGCATTGTCAAGGTACCCTAAAGCCAATGGATCCTTTTGAGAACTTAGCAAAAGCCCCAGTTGCATATAGGCTGCATAGTAATCCGGATTCTGCTCCACAGCAGTCTGCATAGTGGATATGGCTTTAGTAGTATCGCGAAGTTCTTTGAAGTTCATGCCTTTTAAGAAATAGGCTTCCGGACTGAACACATCGACCCTTAACACATCATTCAACAGATTTATCGAGATCATGTGGTGTTCTAAATAGAAATGCAGCCGCGCAAGTTCCAGCATCGTTGGTACATCATCTACATTCACATGTAAGCAATTTTCAAGTATGCCAACAGCATTATCCAGATCATTAATTGAAAAGTAAATTTCAGAGAGTGAAAAATAGTAAAGGGTTATCAACGAATCAATAGCTATTGCTTTATTGAGGTCAGCAATGGCATAGGTAACTTCATTAACATCCAGATAACTGTTTGCCCTGGCAAAATATAAGCCGTCATTCTGTGGGTCTGCCTTGATCTTCTCTGTGAGATCTGCGATCTGAGGGGATTGTGCAACCACCTTGGTCTCCTCGGGTTCCTGCTCTGATCCATTACAGCCTGCTCCTAACACGCCAATACATATCAAACATAAAAGGAGGCGAAAAATATTGCTACGATTTATAAGCATCATTTTATCTGGATTTCTTTTCACATTTTGCTTCAGAAGAATAATCAATTATTTTAATAAAAAAATGTGTATTCTATTGCAATGATATGGAAAATATGTACTTCCTTTGCAAAAAAAAACATAAAATGTATTACAAGTTATTTACAATATTTGTTGTTGCATTGGCGATAGCCGGATGCAATCAACCTGAAAAAGAAGAAGAGACACCAGTAGAACAAGAATTGGAACAAAAAGACGAGGTAGCATCAGCGATACATTATCCTGAAGAAACTCATCTCGCCAATTTGAAGCAGTTATCATTTGGAGGAGATAACGCAGAAGCCTATTTTAGTTTCGACAACTCAATGCTGGTCTATCAACTCACTAACCCCGGTGAAGGAATTGAGTGCGACCGTATCTTTTTGAAGGTACTTAGCGGTGATGAAAAGGAAGTTACTGAAAAATCACTGATCAGTACCGGAACCGGTAGAACCACATGTGCCTATTTTCTTCCAGGAGACAGCACTATTATTTATGCTTCTACACACCTGGCAGATGAGCAGTGCCCTGAAGTTCCCGATAGAAAGAAGATCAAGAAATACGTATGGCCTATTTATAATGATTATGAACTTTTTGTGGCAGACCTTAACGGAAATATGCTCAAACAGTTGACCGACAATGATTTTTATGATGCTGAAGCTACAGTTTCACCAAATGGTGATAAAGTCGTATTTACATCTACACGAAATGGTGATCTTGATCTGTATACAATGGATATTGACGGGAGTAATGTACAGCAGGTTACATTTGGATTGGGATATGATGGTGGTGCGTTCTTCTCTGGTGATGGCACGAAATTGGTCTTTAGGTCCTCTCGACCTAAAACAGATGAGGAGGTTAAAGAGTATAAAGATCTTTTAGCCCAAGGTTTAGTAGCGCCTACTCATATGGAGGTGTACGTAAGTAATATTGATGGTTCGTCGCTAACTCAGGTTACGCAGCTGGGCGGAGCGAACTGGGCACCTTTCTTCCACCCCTCAGGTGAGAAGATCCTTTTTTGCTCTAACCATGAGTCTGAAAGCGGGTATTCTTTTAACCTTTATTTGATCAATGTGGATGGAACAGGATTAGAAAAGGTAACCTATGATCCTACATTTGATTCGTTTCCGATGTTTTCATTCGATGGTAAGAGATTGATATTTGCTTCCAATAGAAATAATGGAGGTACCAGGGAAACTAATCTATTTATTGCGGATTGGGTTGAATGATCATTGCTTCTCAACGATCAGCAACTTGTTGTAGATCTCATTCATTGAACTTCCAATGATGATATAGGAGCCGGGTTTGATCTTCTGTGAAGGATCAATGGCATATATCTTGTCAGAATCGACATTCTTAATGATGATCTTTGAGTAGATCTCTTTGCCGTCAAGGTCTTCAACAATTACGAAAACCTTTTCTCCTTCACCGATATTTAAAGCTTCGTTGATGTCATACCATGTCACTGTTAGATTGGTAAGAACCCTCTTTTTACCATTTTTACTTACTTGAGACAGCCGATATTTAGATTCACCTTTTGAAGGTTTAGGGTCTATATCGCTATAGATAGTTTTTTTAGAATGATCACCTACACTTTTGATCTTAGTGATCTCAACATACCCATCACCATTCATAGCTTTTTCTACTAAAAAATAATCATTGCTCTTCTCATGAACGGTAGTCCAATACAATTTGATTCTGTCTTTAGTGGGGTTAGCTTCAAAGCTCTCTAATTCAACATCATATTTGGCTTTAATGGTAATAAAGTTCTCCTTTTTTTCCACCTTAATGCATGCATTAGCTGATGGGTTATCTCCATAATAGCTGACTGTTAGCTGCACAGGGAAGGTTCCAATACCAATATATCTGACCCTATGAGGCCCTGGGCCCTCTGCACTTACCGGTTCAGCACCGGGGAATGTCCAGGAATAAGCTTTTACCTTGAAATTATCACCACACTCTTTGCAGAGTTTCTTTACACTCAAGTTGGTAAAAAGAATGGTGTCATTATAAAAGGTCTCGGGGGAAGAACTTTTGAAATTAACACATTTTGTAGTGGTTTGCCCAAATATAAATAGAGGCATTGTGCAGAAAAGAATAGGTAATATGAATATTTGTTTGAATTTACCCACGATATCAGTAAAATATTTTTGTCCTGTCAATGATTGTAAAAATATAAACAATTGAAAACTATTCAAAATTAAATCTTATTTTTGCGTCAACGAAATCCTGTTAAAGTTAATAGTCTTTCTGTTTCAAATGTTTTTATTGCTAAAATTTGGTAGCTATCCTACTTTATTTGATTAAATGAAGGTATAGCTTAGAGGGAAATGAAAGATTTTGATTCCAGTTCAGCCCCCTTTATTAAGACATTTGATTCCTTGTATGCATTGTGAATTGTATAATGAATAAGTAAGAAATTATAACCACCATTATAAAAAATTGCTGTATTATGAAGATGAACGTTACCTTCCAACTAATATTATGCTGCTTCTTTTTCAATAGCCTACAGGCACAAATTTTCTGGACAGAGAATTTTGAAAATGGGTGCAACAAGGATTGCTCTGCTGCAACCTACTCAAGTGCAAATGGCTCATGGAGTGTTGTAAGTACCGGAGTAAATGGTGCTACCCCAAATGAATGGTTTGTTAGCTGTGAGGAAGTAGGGAATACCCCGGGATGTTGCAGTTTTAAATGCTCTGGCGGATGTAGAAATAATGATGAATCTCTACACATTGGCTTACCTGGAGAATTTTCGCTGAGATACAACAGTGCCATGGCAAATGTGACCAACAAACGTGCTGAATCCCCTATAATCAATGGCTGCGGATATTCAAATATCACCATCAACTTTGATTATGTAAGCTATGGCGATAATTGTGGGTCTGACAAAACCTCGCTAATGTATAGCCCTGACAGTGGGAATACATGGATGGTAATTGATAGCTGTCTAACCACATTGTGTTGCGGGTCGATACCTTGTACGATGTCCAATGGAAGTGGGGAATGGGCTTCATATGGAAGTGCTGCCCTACCAGCCAGTGCAACAAATAACCCTGGTATTAAGATCGGATTTCAATGGACAAATGACAATGATGGCGTAAGTTCATTTATCTCTTTTGCTGTGAATGACGTCACTCTATCTGGAACCCCTGCCTCATTAAATGCTGATTTTTCTGCCAGCGATACATCTATCTGCTTTGGCGACTCCGTTACTCTAACAGATCAAAGTACAGGAACGCCGGCTTGTTGGAAATGGACCATCACTCCATTGACCTTTACTTATCTCAATGGTACATCAGCAAAATCACAACACCCTAAAATAGTATTTACTGCTTTAGGAAACTATACTGTCAAATTAAATATCAGCCTGGATTCTATTGAGAAGATATCTTACATTTCAGTGAATTCGATCCCAACGGTAGTTTGTGGGAGCGATATTAGTATCTGTGAAAAAGATAGCGGGTCACTCACTGCAGTAGGCGATTCCACTTATTTGTATTCATGGAGTCCTGCTTCAACCTTGAGTAATAGCTCAATAGCAAATCCAAAAGCCAGCCCGGGAACTACTACTCAATATATCTGTACAGTAACAGATACCAATGGTTGCCAGTCCACAGATACGGTAATTGTATCGGTGAATATGAATCCAACAATTGGTTTTACCGGGATTCCTTTGATCATTGCAGAGGGGGATACCGTTTTATTCACTAATAGTACCACCGGAGCAGCTAGCTACGTCTGGGATTTTGGGGATGGTACCACAACAAGTACCGCTGTAGATCCTAGCCATATTTATACCTTGGTAGGCACTTTTTCTGTGCAGTTTATGGCTACTAGCGATTCAGGATGTACTGATTCATTGACAAAAGCGAATTATGTGCGAGTTGACTCAATAATTAATGCTATAAGAAACATTTCCTCTTCCAGGAAGAATCAGATCCATTTATATCCCAATCCTATAAATGGAAGAGCAAATATTGTTGTGCATTTACCTGAAAAGGCTAACATCAATTTAGCAGTTTACAATTATAACGAGTTGGAAGTTGCCACAGTCAAGCAAGGAACTATTAGTGCAGGGACCTATACATACACAATTGATGCTAATGAAATGGATCTGCCTTCAGGATTTTATTTGATGATCTTAACTGTAGATGGGGTGAAATATGTGAGCAAATTTACGGTTATAAGGTAGATTCTATTTGTCGATCCATTTGCCATCTTCTTTGATCAGTTTCACTAATTCCTCATAGGCGGTATCAGAAGATAAATTCTTTTTGACCACTTCTTTATTCCTATATAAAGTGATCTTATCCCGGCCACTGCCAACATAGCCATAATCAGCGTCAGCCATTTCGCCCGGCCCATTTACAATGCAACCCATGATCGCGATCTTTACCCCTTTTAAATGATCCGTTTTTTCTTTTATCTTCTGTGTTGTTTCTTCCAGGTCAAAGAGTGTCCTGCCACATGATGGACATGAAACGAACTCAGTTTTTGTGATGCGGGTCCTTGTAGCTTGTAATATACCAAAGGATAGATGATTGAGTGTACCCGGGGGAATGTCTGCTTCTAACCATACACCATCAGCAAAGCCATCAATTAGCAAGGAGCCAAGATCTGTACCTCCATAGAGCATTGCATTATTAGCAGATTGATCATTATAACTCCTTTTCAAAACCACAGGATTCTGAATTTCTTTTTCCATTAATTTAAAAAGTAACCGCCTTTGCTCGGCTACGCCATGTTTGTTGTCGGTGATCACTATTGGCACAATGGTCCTGTCATTTTCTATAATAGAGATGAGGTCATTGGAAAGTTCATTGATACTGAAATGAACAAAGTTCAACTTGGCCGATCTTTCTTGGTCCTGTTTAATAGCACTCGCATTAAATAGTGGATAGCTTTGATCCCGATCACTCTTTTTCTTCCAATGAGTGTAGTCATAAATGCATGAAAGAGAATTTGGGATGTCAATTGTCGGTTCCTGATCACCTAAATAAATATAGTCAGCAGCGATATCATGTGTATCCTGATCATTAGTATTTGCATCAAAATAACCGATCTCTTCCAGGGTTGCATGGCTGTCGAGAGGGGAATTGCTCAGATTGATAATGACGATGGGTACATTGCTGCCCCCAATGTTCTGTGTTTTGGCTGAACTTCTTTTAGTATAGCTGAATGGATCTATAGGGCAATTTTCTATAGGGAGGATTGGTTTATGAGGCCCTCGATGATGATATCGGTCACATAGACTTTTGGCAACAGGGAGCTCGTTTTCAGGGGGTTCTGTCAAAGAAACACGAATGGTATCTCCTATGCCATCTTCCAGTAAGGCTCCAATACCAATGGCAGATCTGATTCGTCCATCTTCTCCTGCTCCCGCTTCTGTCACTCCGAGATGAAGCGGGTAATTCATCTCTGCCTCCTCCATCTTATTGACCAGTAGCCGATTTGCATGAACCATCACAATGGGATTGCTGGCCTTCATGGAAACTACAATATTGGAAAAATCCTGTTGCTCACATATCCGTAAGAATTCCATAGCAGATTCCACCATACCTAAAGGGGTGTCACCATATCTTTCGAGTATCCTTTCAGATAATGATCCATGGTTTACACCAATGCGCATGGCTGTACCATTCTCTTTACAAATAGATAAGAGAGGGGCCAATCGTTCTCCTATCTTTTCTAATTCTTCAAAATATTCCTTTTCTGTGAATTCACCAGCTTTGCTCTTCTTCGTAACATAGTTGCCGGGGTTGATCCTTACTTTCTCTACTATACCTGCAGCAACTTCTGCCGCATTTGGAGTATAATGAATATCCGCAATGAGAGGGACCTTGCAATTCCTTTTCAGTAATTCTTTTTTTATCGATGCGAGATTCTGAGCTTCGCTGATATTAGGAGTTGTAATGCGTACATATTCCGTACCACTATCCACCATGCGAATCACCTGGTCAACGGTTCCACTTGTGTCCATTGAATTAGTGGTAGTCATTGATTGTATCCTGATAGGGTTATCACCACCCATCGCTACACCTCCAATTTGAACCACCTGTGTTGGATACCTGGAGTATTCAGTCAAACTATTACAATACAATTGAAAAGTATTGGTGGTCTTCATCAAATCATTGTTGGTATATAAATCAATTCTCTCTCACTTTGTTAGTCAATATCTCCTTGAAGAGGGCGGATAAGGATCTCTTCCATAACTGTATGTTCATTCAATTGGTATGCATTAAACAAGATAGAGGCAATGTCATCCGGCTGAATGAATCGGTCTTCAGGAAGGCCGGCATGATCCCAGAGGTTTGTGAGTGTGGCACCCGGTAAAACTGATGAAACCCTAATGTTGTGTGGCCTCAGTTCTTCTCTCAGTACTTTTGAAAATCCAAGTAATGCATATTTAGAGATGCAGTAGGATCCCCCATTTACATAAGGTGTTATACTTGCTGTTGAGCAAATATTAAAGATATAGCCGCTTCTCTGGTGGATCATTTTATCAATGAGCATCCGAGTCAAATGATAGGGGCCGTACAAATTTGTGGCCATCATTTTTTCCATAATACCATCATCCTCTTTGCTTATTTGACCTTGAATAAAGAAACCGGCATTATTTACGAGCACATCAACTGACTCCCATTGTTCATTGACCATATTTGCAAATCCCTGGATATCTTCCTTTACGGATACATCGCAAACTTTGGTCAACACTTCGCATTGTGGAGAAGCTGCCAATATTTCCTTGCGAAGGTCATTCAGGCCCTCTTCATTTCTGGCACATGTGGCAATGTCGAATCCTTCACGGGAGAATATAAGTGCTATAGACTTCCCGATTCCTTTAGTAGCACCAGTAATAACTGCTTTCATAATCCGTTATGCAATAGATTGTCTCACCCTGAGTTAACTATAATAATAAATAAAAATACACTAATTTTGGAAACTTGTAAATTGATCGAATGAGATTCTTTTATTATTTCGGGGAGTATTTGTTGCTGATGAAGAGTTTGTTTGTCAGACCTGAAAAGCCAAAGTTATTTTTTAGGGAGGTGCTAAAGCAGATGGTTTATATCGGGGTGGGCTCGGTGGGTATCATTGCTACAATTTCCATATTCATTGGAGCTGTTTCAACGGTTCAGATGGCTTTCCAATTAGTCTCTTCCCTCATCCCAAAATCTGTCATTGGCCAAGTTGTACGTGATTCTAGTATATTGGAATTGTCTCCAACAATCTGTTGCTTGGTGCTGGCGGGTAAGGTAGGGTCAAATATTGCGTCTGAGATCGGTACAATGCGTATCACTGAGCAGATCGATGCACTTGAAATTATGGGTGTCAATACCGTTTCCTATTTAATTGGCCCAAAAATATTGGCCGCACTGGTTGTCATCCCTTTCCTGATTATCATCTCTGTGTATTTGTCGATCACCGGCGGCATGGTGGCAGGCGTATTATCGGATATATTGTCCACCGAAGTTTATATTGTAGGATTACGAGACTTTTTCCAACCATTCATTGTAGTAGTATGCATTGTTAAAGCGATCACATTCGCCTTTATCATCACTTCCCTGGCAGCTTACCAGGGATATTATGTGTCGGGCGGTGCTCTGGAGATCGGTAAGGCGAGCACACGTTCTGTCGTTTTTAGCTGCATTTTAATACTATTTGCTGATTATATCCTTGCTGAATTAATGTTATGATCGAAGTACAAAATGTTTTTAAATCCTTTACAGATAATGATGTCTTAAGTGATGTCTCTGCGTCTTTTGAAGCAGGAAAGACCAACCTTATCATTGGGGCAAGCGGATCAGGGAAAACTGTGCTGATGAAGTGCATAGTAGGATTATTCAACGTTGACAGTGGTTCTGTTTTATATAGCGGGAGCAACTTCTTTGAGTTGGATGACAAGGAGTGTAAAGAGCTCAGAAGGGAGATCGGAATGTTGTTTCAGGGAGCCGCACTTTTTGATTCCCTGACTGTGGAGGAGAATATCATATTCCCACTCAATATGTTTACCAATCAATCGATGCAGGAAAAGTTAGACCGCGTGAACTTCTGTCTGGCGCGTGTGAATTTAGAGGGTGTGAATCATCTATATCCCGCAGAATTGAGTGGTGGCATGAAAAAACGGGTAGGTATTGCCAGAGCTATCGTGTTAAATCCGAAATACCTCTTTTGTGACGAACCCAATTCAGGACTTGACCCACAAACAGCTATTCTTATTGACAACTTGATTCAGGAAATTACCAAGGAGTTCAATATTACTACAGTCATCAATACCCACGATATGAATTCGGTAATGGAGATAGGAGATTATGTGATTTTTCTTTATAATGGGCAAAAGCACTGGGAAGGGCCTAATAAGGATATTATTACCAGCACCAATGAAGAACTGACGGATTTTATTTTTGCTTCCGATTTCCTTAAGGAAATGAAGAAGAAAAATGAATGAATTATTAAAACTTTCTTTTGATTTATTTGTTTCAAACTAAACAAGGCACTAATTTTAAGGGATATTAGAGTGAGCGTATAGATCAATCAACCAACAAATATTATGAGTATATTGATAAATAGTGATTCAAAGATCCTTGTTCAAGGATTTACCGGAAGTGAAGCCACATTTCATGCTGAACAGATGATAGAATATGGTACAAATGTTGTCGGAGGGGTTACTCCCGGAAAAGGCGGACAGCAGCATCTTGATAGGCCTGTTTTTAATACTGTGTCGGAAGCAGTAAAAGATACTGGTGGGAATACTTCTGTTATTTTCGTGCCGCCACCATTTGCCGCTGATGCTATAATGGAAGCAGCTGATGTGGGTGTTAAGCTCATCATTGCGATCACAGAAGGTATCCCCGCGCAAGATATGGTTTTGGTTAAGGAATACATTGCCGATAAGGATTGTAGATTGGTTGGGCCCAACTGCCCGGGTGTGATTACCCCAGGAGTGGCAAAAGTTGGGATCATGCCCGGCTTCATACATAAACCAGGTACCATTGGAATTGTTTCCAGATCCGGAACACTTACCTATGAGGCTGTTGATCAGATCACAAAAGAGGGCTTAGGCCAGTCCACCTGTATTGGTATCGGCGGCGACCCTGTTATCGGAACCTCTATGCAAGAGGTGGTCCAACTCTTCAATGAAGATAGCGATACTGAAGGAATCATCGTTATCGGTGAAATTGGCGGAAGTATGGAAGCCGAAATGGCCATGTGGGTAAAAGAGAACTGCAAAAAGCCGGTTGTTGGATTTATTGCAGGTAAAACAGCACCTCCTGGAAGGCGAATGGGTCATGCCGGAGCCATAATTGGAGGAAAAGATGATACGGCAGATGCCAAGATAAAAATAATGAGTGAATGCGGGATCCATGTCGCGGAATCTCCAGCCGATATCGGTTCTAAAATGGCTGAGCTCATGAAAAATAGTAAGGTCCCAGCGTAACCTAAGGATCTTCTTACCTTGCTCTCCTCGAATTCGAGGTAAATTTGTAACTGACAGCTAACAGATAGATGACGCTAATGCTATTGGTGGGTTTATAGGCTGCGTATGCTGTTCCATTGTTGTTTTTCGCTGAAATTATATCCACCAACCCATATGTAAGTCGAATGCCGTGTGTGACGGCCCACTTCTCCACGCCCACCTGGTGATATCCAATACCGATAACTCCGGATAAATTGAAGCTCTCATAAGTTTGGTCAGGGAGAACAATACCATTTGTGTCGGAGATAACTTGTGCATCTTTTAATAAGAATCCCGGCTGGACACCAATTTCAAAATAGGGCCCTGCATAGGTGAATTTCTTGGTTACTTTATTTCCTGCAGGACGCAATCGAAATAAGAAAGGCGCCTCGAAATAGTTCAGCTTCGTGATAGAATGCCAGGAGTCAGCTTTCCATCTTTGTTGATATTGACGAATGAATAATCCTAACGTTACTCCCCAATTATAGCGGGCAGCATTGAACCCAACACTAGCACCAAATGTACCTCCCGTTGACAATTCGTTGGTGACACTACCATCTTTGTAATAGTTATCATTGTATAACATAGTAAGACCGTAGCCCCCTTTAAAGCCTACCCTGAAGCCACCTTGTGCATAGGAGGAAAATGATATAACAATAAGAAGCATCCCAAAAAAGTATTTTTTCATGAGAAAGGATTAATAAGTTCGTCAACCGTAAATTAGGTGAAAAATAATATCATATTCCCTCTGTCAATAATAGCACGATCCTACTCCGGAGATGTGGGAAATGCTTTGTCGTCTATGGGGTTATGAAGGTAATATTTTTTTTTAAAAATAAATATTTGTCTTAAAAAAATTATATTTGCCACATGAATTTATTAAAGGATAAGAATGTTTTAGTTACCGGTGCATTTAGAGGTATCGGAAAGAAGATCACTCGAAAGTTTGCTGAAAGTGGCGCTAATGTTGCTTTTACCGATATTGCACCTAAGGAATCTGCTGCAGATTTTGAAAAGGAGCTGCGAGATTTAGGGGGTAAAGCTGTGGCCTACCAGTCTGATGCAAGCTCAATGCAGGAAGCAGAAAAGCTCATGGAAGAAATAATTGCTGAATTTACCACACTGGATGTTGTAGTGAATAATGCAGGGATAACCCGTGATAATTTACTGCTAAGGATGAGCGAAGAAAATTGGGATGATGTGATCAATATTAATTTGAAATCTGTATTCAACATTACGAAGCAAGCGATAAAGCCTATGCTCAAGCAACGGTCCGGCTCTATCATTAATATTAGCTCTGTAGTTGGGGTAAGCGGAAATGCCGGGCAAGCAAATTATTCGGCTTCAAAGGCCGGTATCATAGGATTCACGAAATCTATCGCTCAAGAACTGGGCGGTAGGAATATCCGCTGTAATGCGATTGCCCCCGGCTTTATTGATACGGATATGACCAAAGAACTGATGGAGGATACTAAGGATCAGTTTTTATCTGACATTCCCCTCAACCGGTTCGGTTTACCGGAAGAGGTTGCAAATACGGCCTTATTCCTCGCTTCTGATCTTTCCAGCTATGTGTCAGGTCAGGTGCTCAATGTTTGTGGAGGATTAAATACATAATTTTTTTTCTTTGAGGTTCCTCAATATTTTTTGGTTTATCTTTTGGGTCAAATGACTAAGAAGTGATGGTTTTCGATACAACAATCACCAAAAAATAATACCTTTATATTTCTCAATGTAACAAAGCAAATTGCTGGTTTGTCATCAAATTTAACTTTAGAATATCCTGTTGGGTTCATCTTCTTATGCATGGCTTTGGGAGCAATTTATGCCCTGATATTGTACTATAAGGAGCATTCATTCAAAGACCCCTCACCCAATCTGAAAAGGATCATTATAGTACTGGGAGTAACTCGCTTTGTTTTGGTGACCATAATTGCAATCCTCTTATTGTCTCCTCTCGTCAAGGCAAGGTTCACCCAGATCGAAAAACCGATCGTCGCCATAGTTCAGGATAACTCTTCCTCTTTGGCCAACTTTTTTGGATCAGAAGATTCAGTGAGTTATGTACAAAAAATAAATGCGTTGGCTGATGAATTGCAAGGTGATTTTGAGGTGAGGAAATTTGGTTTTGGCAATGAGCTGGTCAGTAATGAAGATTTTTCATTTGAAGAGGGAGCTACCAATATGAGTAACGCTCTGGAGAAGGTGGGCGAAATATTTGACGGCCGCAATCTGGGGGCTGTGATCATTGCCAGTGATGGGATCTATAACCAGGGAGTGAATCCAATATATTCACACAATCAACTGATCGTACCTATCTATACCATTGGATTGGGCGATACTTCCGTTCAGAAAGACCTGATTTTAACGAAGGTGAATTTCAACCATATTGCTTATCTGGGGGATAAGTTCCCACTTGAAATAGAAGTAGCTGCTAATCATTGTATGGACGACAATACTTCCATTACTATTGTTAAAATTGAAGCTGGCAAGCGAACTAGAAAATTCAATAAATCAGTGAGCATCAATAGCGACAACTTTTACTTTTCCCTCCCGGTGATTCTTGATGCCGATGAACCCGGGATTCAGCATTACCGAATTGAGTTGCCTGCTCTGGAAGGTGAAGTGACTCCCCATAACAACTCTCAGGATATTTTTGTTGAGGTGATCGATGGGAGGCAGAAGGTACTCATCTTAGCGAACTCACCTCATCCCGACCTTTCAGCACTTAAACAATCCATTGAAAGTAATGATAATTATGAAGCAGATGTTCATTTTGCCGCTAACTTCAATGTAAACAAGATCAGGGAATATAACCTGGCAATTTTACACCAGATACCCTCTAGGAAAAATAATAAGCACACTATTTTTGATATTCTTAAAGGGGAAAAGGTGCCGGTACTTTTTATCATTGGAACACAATCCTATTTCCCATTCCTTAATAATGTGCAAACGATTTTACAGATAAGTACCACAAGAAAAAGCAATGAGGTACTTGCTGTCATCAACAAGGATTTCTCCTTTTTTGACCTTTCGGAATCTGTCAAATCACAAATAACCGACTTCCCGCCGCTCACTGCACCTTTTGGTGAGTATAAAGTTGCCCCCAACAGTACCATTTTACTTCAGCAGAAAATAGGGGTTGTAGAGACCAATTTCCCATTGTTGGCCTTCAACCAGAGCAGTAATGCAAGAGAAGGTATACTTTGCGGAGAAGGAATATGGAAATGGAGATTATATGATTATAAAATACATCAAAACCACCAGATTTCTGATGAGTTCATTAATAAGGTGATCCAATATATGTCAGTGAAGATGGACAAAAGGCAATTCCGGGTGATGATATTGAAAAATGATCTTAATGAAAATGTATCGGTCAAGTTTGATAGTGAATTGTATAATGATGCATATGAGTTGACCAATGACCCAGATGTTGAGCTCAAGATCACCAATAGTGAAGGGGAGGAGTTCCCATATTTATTCAATCGTACTGAGAAAGCGTATACGTTGGATGCCGGCCATTTTCCGGTAGGAAATTATTCTTATAGTGCAAGAGTGAAGTATAGCAATAAGATCTTTACTTCAAAGGGGGAGTTCAGTGTGAGCGCTTTGCGACTGGAATCACTAAGTACGACTGCAGATCATCAATTGTTGTACATGCTGAGTGAAAATAGCGAAGGGTCCTTGTATTTTCCCGGGAATCTATCTCAACTGGGAGAAGAGCTCAAAGGCAGAGATGACCTTACACCGATCATGAATTACACTTTTGAAAACAATCCATTTATCAATTTCAAGTGGCTATGCTTATTGCTCCTCGCCTTACTGACATTTGAGTGGGCAACAAGAAAACACCAAGGGGCATATTAAAACTAAAGGAGAATAAAAGGAAGGAGAGCTAAAACTGCTATTTAATTAATTGACGCATTAATTCCTCTGTCGATCAAGCCATCTTGCATGGGCTGCAACTTCGTCTTATTGCCATGCTGAACACCTGCTTTTCCTTTGAAATGGATCAAAAGAGTGCATTGCTCTGCCTGTATTGAACTGTGCTTGCAGACATCGATCAACGATTCAATGACCCAATCAAAAGTATTCACATCATCATTGTGAACTACTAATTCAAGGCCATCGCTAGTATCTGTCTCAAACTCAGCAACTTCGTCAAAGAGAATATCTTCTTTTGTGATTATTTCAGCCATAATAACTAAAATTTTTAGTGATTTACACGAATATAATGAAAATATCTTAATTTACATAATAAAGGTAGATTTCCTACGAATGGTATAGCCCTTGATCGAGTAATTTGGCATGGAGGCCAAAAGCCCTATCACAGAGGAATTTTGGGTCATCAATTACCAATAATTAATTTATTCATGTAAAACTTATGCTGAGTTGCAAGGTGAATAAAATAGACTCCATTCGCCAAATCCTCAATAGAAAATAGGAAGGAATTGATCCCGGAAGGAGAGTAGCAATGTTCCAATACTCTTATTGTTCTGCCATAGATATCTAAAAGATCGATCAGGATCTTCTGATCCTGATAATTGTAGAATGATAGAGCCACTGTTTTGGAAGCAGGGTTTGGATATAGTTGTACATTAGGGATTTTAAAGGGGATGGGATCAGGTATCCCAATATTGAATCCTTCAAGAGGCAGTACAATATTTGACAGTTGCTCATCATAATGGACCACGCTGGTAGCAATTAAAGGACTTACCAATGTGTCGCCATTACCATTCGGGTACATTTCTCCGCCTGTATTCATGTTTCTGTTGTATCTGGGATAATTGGAAGAGGTAATATCGAGCCGGACTTTATGGCCAATAAGGAAAGTGTTAGCGATGTTAGGCAATTCGATTATGATCTTATATACCGTATCTTTTGATAGTAAAGAGGTATCGTTAGCCGTATACCCATTCCTAAAGCGCATGCGCTGAATATTTTCAGATAATAACATTGATCTGCCATCAGGATATACATCTGTCAAGCGCAGGGCAAAATCTGTGTCAAGCCTGTCAGTGCTCACATAAAGAGTGACAACAGGCTTGCCGATCAGTACCATATCCTGATCAAAGGAGTCAGATGTGAAGATGAGGATGTCACTCCGATCTTCAACGGTGTCTTTTTGATTGTAAGGGCCTTGTTTTAGATCATTCCGCAGGGTAGCACCGCCATATGTTGGAGAAGGGTCATTCGGGTCATAGGTGAGGGTAGAGGTTCCTTGTATGTCAGGGAATAATGTTAACCGGTTATTGGGAGCCAGATCAAATGTTACCGGTTGAGTGATAGGAGGAGGCCATGAGCTAGCATCGCGCCAGATGTCTTCACCCATTTGAAAATATTTAACCGTAGGAAAAGCGTCAAAGGTATTATTGATCCCTCTTAAATAATAATCAAAGAACACAAGTGCTATAGAGTCGCTCCAACCTTCCGCACCGGGATAGAACAATTCACCCTGTTGGCTTGTTCCTACTTTTGCTTTACCGGATCCGCCATGTGCCCACGGGCCCATTAATAATCTATGTTTATCTCTGATAGTGATATGAGAGACACTTCGCAACGAATCAAATAATTCGATCATCAGGTCAGTATTATGATCATACCATCCGCCGATCATGAGCATGGGGACTTCAATATCCCCAGGATACATTGCAGCAGGTTCAACGAATTGCCAAAAGCTGTTGTAAACAGGATTAGAATAGATAGAGGTTGAAACCCCAAACCCAAGGACATCCATTTGTTCAATCCGCTCGGTGATCGCTGCCCCGCCTGGGTAAAATTCAAGGTAATCAAATTGGGATCCTGCCACCTGGGGGACACAACAAATAAGATTTGGAGGTGTGTCCCTTGCAGTTTGATATTGGACCTTCCCAAGGGCTGAAGGGCCC
>CAZNGA010000028.1:0-37422 GCA_964572485.1 uncultured Chitinophagales bacterium | reverse complement strand
TAATAATTATATCTAATTGATAAACAATGGAAAGTTTCGGTTCAAAATATGTTTAGCTTACAATGTGTAAATTGGAAATATTGGTCTAAAGAATGGGGAGTACTACATATTAATATTTGATTTCTGTTTATTAATTGGCATTATTAATATAGAAGTATTTGATCTGCATATTTTCAATTTGAAATTCCCTTATTTATTAATATCTTTATATTCACATATTATACGCTACTTAATAATTTGAAAACAATGGCGCCTCATAAACTTTCTTTTGTCAAGCTGAGTTATACCAAATTAAGTCTACTTGTAATGATCTGTTTTGTTGGTTTATCAATTAACGTATTTGCACAAAGTAATCTTGATAGTGGATTGGTAGCCTATTACCCATTTAATGGGGATGCAATGGATTTGAGCGATAATAGTAATCATGGTACTGTGAATGGCCCAACACTGGCTACAGACAGGTTTGCAGCTCCTAATTCTTCATACCATTATGGAGGATTGACTGATAAGATTTCCGTACCTCACAATACCTCATTAAATCCGGGTAACCAACAATCTTTGTCGGCTTGGGTTTACATTGACCAGACTATGTGGGCGCAAATGATGGTTATCTCAAAAGGTATTGACAATGATACAGGATGCTACAAGTTATGGTTGTTCCGCCAACCTGATCTAACCTATAAGGCATGGTATACGATAAGAGAAAATATTGTTCCAAATGCAACAGCACAGGCAACCGTAAACTTCACTTTGAATTCATGGAATCATATCTGTGGGACATTTGATGGTACTCTGATCAAAATGTATATTAATGGTCGTTTGGATAGCACAGTTACAACTGCTGCTTCTATGGTCACTAATACAAAAGATCTCTGGATTGGACATATGCAAACCAATTACTTCTTTGCTGGTAAAATTGATGAGGCAAGAGTCTATAATCGGGCTTTAACAGAATGTGAAGTACTTACACTCTACAAATTTGGTGAACCTGCAAATACAGTTATCACTGATAACAATATATGTGAAAAGGATTCTTCTTTTATAGAGATCACAACTTCCGATTCTTTAAAAACATTCCAGTTACAAGATACCCTTTCAGGTTCGTTACTTGGAGTGCCAGTAAATGGAACCAGCAATACAATAATTTTACCAACTGGCCAATTATCTTCCACTACCGCTTTTAGGATCATTGAGACCGATACTGCAACCGGTTGCCAGAGGTCCTTGGATTCTATTCAGACAATTATTGTGACCTCCTACCCATCAACACCTTCAATTAGTGTAGTAGGCCCCCCAGATAGTCTTAAATGCAGTATCACAGGAACAAGTTATCAATGGTTTTATGAAGGTACCTTATTGCCTGAAACAACTCAAATGATATTGCCATCCCAAGTTGGGAATTACCAGGTTATTGTAATAGAAAATGGTTGTTCATCGGATACTTCTGCAATTTTTAATTATGTTGGGATAGATCCATCGTCTTTTCTTTCACAATTTAAAGTCAATATCTATCCTAATCCAACAGATGGAATATTATATATTGAGTTAAACAAAAACTACAGTTATCTTTCAATTTCTTTGAAGAATTTGGTTGGAGAAGAAATATTGTCTTCTTATTTCTCCAATGTAGACCATATTGATCTGGAGCTAAGCCATTTAAAGGCTGGGTTATATTTTATACAGATCAGTATTGATAATCAAACTGCTGTATTCAAGATTATCAATAAATAATCCTGGATGACAATATGATTGGTTTTCTTATGAGACGAAACTTTACCTATACAACCTTGCAATTTTTTTCAAATTCAAGAGTTGGAAATGGCTTGTAAATGCATGTCCATATTAGCAGATCAGGGATTGCTAAATTTTAATTATTTTTTTAACCACTACTCCTTTTCCCGTTTTGATTTGCAAAAAGTAAACTACATGATTGCTTTTAGTCAAATCCAGTTGTAAAGTTTGTTTGCCATGGTTCAATTCTTCTTTGATGATTAATTGACCTGATAAATTATAAACTTCCATCGTCGCTCTCTGTTTTATAGGGCCAATGATCTCAATCGTTATAATACCGGATGTTGGATTGGGGAACACATTTGCTGTTACAAGGTATTGGGATTCCTCAATACCGTTATAATCATGCGTAATTGTTTTATCCCAAAGGTGATCACAGTTATTGCCCCATTTTGAAATGGTCACATTATTGCCTCCAAACATCCCTGCATCTCCACTTATTGTGTAGATATTTCCATTTGGATCAATTGAAATATCCTCAAAGTCTAATTGAGCATTATTTATACACAAAGCTGAGCCTAGTTTATCATGTTTAACAAGAAATCCATTACCTGATATGATTGAGATTGGAGATAGAGGTGGGAATTCTACACTGTCAGTAAAATAGCCAATAGTGAATATATTGCCTGCTTGGTCTACAGCTATTCCCTTACTTTCGTTTCCATAATTGCTATTATTCGGTGAAGCTTGCCGAACCCATTGAGCATTACCTGATGAATCAAAATGAGTAATGAATATGTCTCTAGTTGCTGCTGTAAGAGTTGGTAAAGAACCGAATTTAGCTGTCAAATCAAAAAACCCAGTAAAATATAGATCGCTTGAATCATCAACAGCAATTTGTTCGGGAAAATCAGTTCCTGCCAATCCGTTTACTTTTTTAAGCCAAACCGGATTTCCAATAGGATCACATTTAGCAACAAATATTTCAAAATCAGTTCCACTTGATAATATGGACAAGTTGCCAAAATATAATGTACCGCCAAAAGTACCGCCAAAATAGCCAACAATATAAGAATTGCCAATATTGTCAGTCGTAATGCTATAAACTTCGTGTGAAGAGCCATTTCCAACACTTCCACCGTGAAGTTGTTTGAGCCACAATCCATTGCCTCCAGAATCAAATTTGACAATAAAAATATTGGCATCGTAGCTGCTATCATATAAAGGTGTCAAAGAGTCAAAAGTTAAACTTCCTTTTGTATATATCCCAGTTACATAAACATTGCCGCTAGAATCTGTATCAATGTCAACACCTTGGGAGCCATTTGAAGTTATAGGTTTTTGAGCCCAAACAAAGTTCCCTTCAGAATTATACTTTGCAATAAATGTCTCAACTCCAATTGAATTTACCATTAAATTTGTAGAGTCAAATTCGATAGTGTCTCTAAAATCTGCAGTGATATAAATGTTGTCAGAATTGTCAGTACACAATCCGATGCCTGGACATAAACCCTCACAAAACAAACTCATTGTTTTTATATGTTTTACCCATTTAGTATTGCCTAGTGAATCAAATTTTGCAAGAAAATATCCTTCATTGCTGCTGTATTTATCACCAATGAAGTCTCCAGTATTAAAAGTAAGTTGACCTGAGAAAAAGCCAAATGCATAAATACCACCTTTACTTGTAGCTTGAATTTTCAGATCATCTTGAGCTTTTGAGAAATAGGTTATTCCCAAAATTGCTAAAATCGTAACTATTGCTTTTGTTTTCATTTTGGTTGCCAATAATACATTAATATAAGCAATTTTCATCACCAAATTATTAGTAACGGTCAAAAATATTAAAAACTACTTGAATTATCGATTTTATTTAATGAGTAATCTACTCTCTAACTATATCATAAAACCATAACGTAAAAAGAGTTTTTTCAATACCAAAATAATAAGCACAAATATGTATCCAATAATACGTATAAGCATTATTAGTTATTTTCGAATTCATTCGGATAATGAGCTAAATCCAAATAGATTCGGAATGAATAAGAAGTAATTTGTATTAATTTGGCAATAGGTCTAATTTATTTATCATTAGTTCAGATATTTATAAGTTCCCTGTTAATGAATGTGTGGTGGATAAAGTAAACTATAAGCTCACACTAGTAGCGGATTTCTGCTCCTACAAAATATCTGTTTAGATTTTGCTAATAGAATCTACCTTGTTCTTTTCAATATTATTAATGGGCTATTAAATCACATCACCCGTATACCAATATTTCTCAATCTCATTTGCAGCCATGTAATTACTGATCTTGATATATTTCAGAAATGCGCTTTCTGTTCGATGGCCGGTTATTTGCATGATTATGTAACTGGGCACCCCTTTTAGATACATATTTGTAGCAAAACTTCTTCTTGCTGTATGGGTTGTCATGAGCCGATATTTTGGCATTGTATTTTCATTTCTTTGGGTCCCTTTATACATAGTTTTTATTGTTGGCTCATTAATATCGGCTTTCTTACCCCAACTGGCGCATTCTATGATAAAACCAAATAAAAATACAATTATTTTTCAAGCTGCATAGTTCATGGTTTTATCATAGAATGCGCTATTTTTAATTTGTCGATCGATCCTGAAGTGGTGTGCCACAAACAAACCAAACATCGCTTCGCTCTGTTATGGGCTCATCTTCCTCAGCATCCAAAACTAGTTTTGGATGCCTCAAATCCGAGCCCATTTGCTTTGCAATGGTTTGTTTGTGTCCCCGGAGGGATTCGAACCCGCGACCCGCTGATTAAGAGTCAGCTGCTCTGCCAACTGAGCTACGGAGACAGTTATACCAAAGTTAATAATTTTTTGCGTTCTAGAAGCCTGCCGACTCTGCCAATCCCGATGCTGTCAAAATCTTCGATTTTGTTACAGAATCGTGGATCCTCGATAAAACACAAAATCACAGATTTCTGTTTTATCGGGACTGAGCTACGGAGACATGTTGCAAAATTAGCTATTTTTTGAGAAATATTTCCTCTATCATAGGCAATTTCAGCTTGTCCAGCTAATTATTCCCCTCAATGAAAATATTTCTAACTATTTTTACAATATATGTTTAGGCACATTATGTACACCCTTATCTTACGAAGCTTCACCATTAGTATTCTCCTGTGCCTGACACTCAACGCATCAGGCCAGTTTATATACAAATCTGATCCCTTTAAGACAACCCCCTGGACAGCCGTAAAGTGGGAGGAGAACACCCCCATAGTTACCATCGATGATACCTGGTATGAGCTGGTAGCATTGAACAACATACCGGTTGATTCCCTGATCAAAGCCAGCCAAATAATGTATTCCTACCGATGGAGAATTGAGTTTGCACTCAACATCTCTAATATTCTTAAGAGCTTTGGTCAAGATGATATCAAGGAGGTTACCATTACTATACTCCCCACCGGGCTCAAGCAAAAGAACCCTCCCAATAACATTGAACTCGTCCATATTAAGAACAATATTAACAACTGGTTTAAAACGGCCTACTATGTCATCATCATCTCAAGACGCATCCAAAGGGAACACACCTCTCCCACCAATCCATCTCTTAATTATATTACAAAAAGATATTTTCCTCCAAAGCAAATTGATACCACAAGTACTTTCGGGACAGGCATCGGGAAATTCACATTTATGATCCAGGATCATACCTATGCATGGCAGAATAACCTCCCTGAATATATCACCAAAAAAAAAGCAGAAGAAGATCTGGACCAGCTGGAATACCTACTCGAAAATGAATATGCCTACCTTGATCTGACATCAGTAGATTATAAAGGGGCTCTGGATATGATCAGAAGCCAACTGGGAGATGGCATCAGCAGGACGGATTTCGCTCACCAGATGCAAAAGGTATTAGGACTATTTGGCGATGGGCACGCTAAGATCACCTTTGAAGAGTGCATGGTGTTCCTTTATGATGGTACCATCTCTCTTCCCTTTTATGTAATTGACCATAACGATCGCATGGTGGCAGTGAACTTCCGGCAGTCAAAGCTCTTCGATAAGGCACACCCCTATATAAGATCCATCAACGACATTCCTGCTGATAAATGGTTGGCTAAAGCTCTGGAAATGCGACCAGGAGGCACGGTTACCCAACAGCGTGTTAAGGGTGTCAGGTGGTTCAACAGGATCGATTACCTGATCAGATGTATGCACCAAAAAGGAGATGAATTTGTGATCGTATTGGAATCCGAGGATCGTACTTTAACCAAAACACACCACTTAAAACTGCAGAGGACCCCCTTTACCAATGGTTGGTCGTTACCTGTAAATCCTAATATTCCTGAGAATATTGGGTACCTGCGTATTTACAGGATGGAAGATGACAAACCATTTCTGGAAAGTCTGGTCGCCCAAATGCAGGATTTCAAAGAAACAGACGGATTGATCATTGATGTTCGGGACAACACCGGAGGCAGGCGTGATGTGGTTAAAAAGCTCTTCTCCTTCTTTATGGACAGCACCGATAGCCCATATATTGCCAATGTCGCAGCCCTGAGACTGGATGAGGAAAATGATCTCCATGAACCCAAGGGATACCTAAAAAGACGGTCGATGCATCCTCTCTCTTCAGATAAGTGGTCGGAGGAAGAAAAGAAAGCCATCGAATCTTTTGCTAAAAGTTTTCAGCCGGAATGGAAGGTGGCGGATGATAAATTCTCAGATTACCATTATTTGATGTTCAGCTCAAAGATCCATCGGTCTAAGTACTATCTCTATAACAAACCTGTCGTTATTCTGATGAATGGCACCTGCTATAGCTCCACGGAAACCTTTCTAGGGGCTTTTAAGAATTGGCGCAACGTAACTATCATTGGAACACCCAGCAGCGGGGGAAGTGGAAATCCTGCAACGCACCAGTTATTCAACAGTTTGATCACCCTTAAGCTATCTACTATGGCATCATTCCAATCTAATGGGAAGCTTTATAATGGTAACGGCATCATCCCGGATATCATCCTCTATCCCACATTGGATGACAAATTAGGCCAATCAGATTCTATGATGGAAAAAGCATTGGAAATACTGGGAGTGGAGGAGTGAATTTGTTTCAAAAAGAAGGAAAAGAAAGAAAGAAAGAAAGGAAGAAAAGGGAAGCAAATATGAACGGAATAGAATTAAGACAGATTGCTTCGTCTCCGCCAGCCGGCAGATCCTCGCAATGACGTAGCTTATTATGGGATCATCAATTCGAATCTTGAGCTCCTAATATCACCCCTCTTATTCCTCCTTGAAAAGGGGGTTAGGGGGATTATCTTTGTAGATAAAAAAACAGACTACTTCTTAGCTCCACTTCTTGAATTACATTACATCTACAACAATACCGTTAACTACGGTGAAAATCGAAAACTTAAACTCAACCCTCAACATTCCCCATAAACCTCCTATCCAGCGTCCATGCTTCAGGTTTGGAAGCAAAGAGTTTTTTGGTCTTGGCCCACGTTGTTTCAAATAATTCAGAAGCGCGGTATTGGGCCAGATGAGCTTCCGAATCCCAAATACTAAAGGTGAAAAATATACATGGATTCGTCTTATCATTTAATAGCTGCAAATGGTGGCATCCATCAAAAGCTAGGATCTTATGCTTCGAGACCTTGAATATCTCCAAAAAGGAATCAATGTCTTCTTGCTTGAAGGTCATTTTAACGATACGTGTGATCATACAAAGTCAATTTGAATGGTTGCCCCCTTTTCCAATCCCAGCAAACTGCTTGCATTGCCGCTGTTAATGGCTATTTCCAGGTATCCGGCAGTATTGAAAAAACAGACCAGTTCCCCTTCAGGGGCTGAATTATAGTTATCGCCTATGGTGGAGATGGCATCATTCCCTCTCATCAATATGCTAAAATTCCTATTCTCTCCCACCCTGTCAAACAGCTCCTCTGCGATATTGACGATAATATTCTCATAGTTGTCAATGTAAATGACGGTTCCCTTGATAGACCTCTCGGTAATAACGGGCTGCAAAGCTACTCCCTGTTGGATCTCCTTGATCGGCTTGCCTATCTTTTCCAGTGCGCCTCCGTTGGCCAAATGTGCTGCCCCATTCACTGCAATACTTAGCAGGGGAAAACTGTGCTTCTCTTCCTCAACAAAGCCGGCCAGCTCAAATGCCTTTTCAGGTTGGGCCTCTAAAGCAAGAGAAA
Organism: uncultured Chitinophagales bacterium; assembly: GCA_964572485.1. GTDB lineage: Bacteria > Bacteroidota > Bacteroidia > Chitinophagales > CAZNGA01 > CAZNGA01. Next base: position 29,490 of record CAZNGA010000028.1, on the reverse strand, counting down.
ATATGCCATTATCGGCGCCAATAAAATAATGTCCCTTATGACCAATGGCTATGAAAGGAGCATTTCCTTCTTGTACCGCATTCACACTCACTAAATGGATGGTGGAGGCAGGGAAACCTGGGTAGGAATTCTTGAGCACAAATGCTGCATCTAATATATTAAAGGGCTGTATTTGATTTGAGATATCAATGATGGTCACATCCTTACACTGAGAAAGTATGGCACCTTTCACAGAGCCCACATAATGGTCTTTAGTACCAAGGTCTGTAGTCAAGGTAATGATGGGCATTTGCTAAATTTTATCTATTTTTGGGGTAAAATTACTATAAATAATTGAGTGAATTGATCATAAATATTGATGCAATAGATCCTATCGATTTTTTTGGGGTAAACAACGCTAAGATCGGAATGCTTAAAACCGCTTTTCCGAAGATAAAATTGACCTCCAGAGGTAACAAGATCAAGATCATTGGAAGCAAAGATGAAGTAGCATTGATCGGAGAGAAGATAGAAATGATGATCGAATACCTCCATAAGAACGGCACTCTTCCTGAGCAAACTATTGAGGAGCTCATCAATGGAGCGCAACCCAAACTTCCCAAGACAAAGGATGCAGAGGATATCATTAATTATGGTCCTAATGGCATTGTAGCTAAAGCAAAAACTGCCAACCAGAGGAAAATGGTTACCCTCGTTGAAAAAAATGATATCGTATTCGCTATCGGCCCGGCAGGGACCGGAAAAACCTATACTGCCGTCGCCCTGGCGGTGAGAGCATTGAAAAATAAACTAGTGAAAAAGATCATTCTCGCACGGCCTGCTGTTGAAGCCGGGGAGACACTGGGTTTCCTGCCCGGTGATATTAAGGAAAAGGTAGACCCTTACCTCAGGCCATTATATGACGCATTGGATGATATGATCCCTTTGCAAAAGCTGAATTACTATATGCAAAATCGCATGATAGAGATCGCCCCCCTGGCATTCATGCGAGGCCGCACATTAGATAACTCCTTTATTATTCTTGACGAAGCTCAAAATACAACTGAACTCCAGATAAAGATGTTCCTGACCCGTCTTGGGCCAACTGCCAAATGTATCATCACAGGGGATCTCACGCAAATAGACCTCCCCTTTCAGCATAATTCAGGACTATTAAAAGCACTGGATATACTTAAAGATATTGATGGAATAGCTGAAGTATATTTGACTGAAGCTGACGTTATCCGCCATAAGCTGGTAAAAAAGATCATCAATGCATATGCCAAAGAAGATAAGAAGAAAGGAAATAAAAATAAAAATGATCGATCACATCAACGTTGAAAACCAAATGACCCTATGAACGCAATCCAAAACACTAATTTTAACTTCCCGGAGCAGAGTAATATCTACCACGGTAAAGTAAGAGACGTATATACAATTCGTGACACCTACATGGCAATGGTGGTAACTGACAGGATCTCCGCCTTTGACACTGTCCTTCCCAAGCCCATTCCCTTTAAAGGGCAGGTGTTGAACCAAATTGCATCTACTTTTCTCGAAGCCACCAAGGACATTGTCCCCAATTGGGTATTAGAAACGGTTGATCCTAATGTTTCTATTGGGTATAAGTGCGAACCCTTTAAAGTAGAAATGGTGATCAGGGGTTACCTGGCGGGCCATGCCTGGCGGGAATACAAGAGTGGTAAACGTGAGATCTGTGGGATGCCATTACCGGAAGGATTAACAGAAAATGACCGGCTTCCCGAACCTATTATCACCCCAACAACTAAAGCCCACGAGGGTCATGATGAGGACATCTCACGGGAGGAGATCCTCAAAAGCGGTTTAGTGAATGAAGCAGAATATGTCTCCCTCGAGAATTACACCCTGAAGCTATTTGAAAGGGGTACCCAAATGGCCGCAAACCAGGGGCTTATTCTTGTTGATACGAAATACGAATTTGGCAAACATAATAGCACCATTTACCTGATCGATGAGATCCACACTCCTGATTCCTCCAGGTATTTCTATATGGATGGATATGATGATAGGCAATCGAAAGGAGAAAAGCAAAAACAACTCTCCAAAGAATTTGTACGGGAATGGCTTATTGAGCAAGGATTTCAAGGTCTTAAAGGACAAACTATGCCAAATATTCCAGATGAATTCATCGCCTCTGTTACCGACAGATATATTGAACTATTTGAAAAGATCACCGGCACTTCATTTGTGAAAGCAGATGTTGCCGATCCTTTAAAGCGGATTGAAGATAGCATTGCTCAGTCGCTTGAGAAATTTCCGGTTACAGAGCAATTATGATCTTCTTTTTCTTTTATTACACTTCAAATATTTCCCAGGATGAAACTTATTAAAGACAATTATTTTATTGGTGAATTGGATGTTTTAGAAATTTGTAAAGAATATGACACCCCTCTATATGTTTATGATGGCGAAAAGATAAAAAGTCAGTACCGCGCACTGACAGAGGCCTTTAAAGAGAGCCGTATCAAGATCAAGTATGCGTGCAAGGCCCTGGCAAATATCAATATCCTGAAAATATTAAAGAATGAAGGAAGTGGTATTGATGCGGTTTCTATCCAGGAGGTACAGTTGGCATTAAAAGTAGGTTTCAAATCAGAAGATATTCTATATACTCCCAATTGTGTGGCCTTTGAGGAGATCAAGCGGGCAGTAGAGATGGGTGTAAAGATCAACATTGATAACATCTCTATGCTTGAGCAATTTGGCCATGAATATGGCAGTTCTGTGGATTGCTGTGTACGGATCAATCCTCACATCATTGCCGGTGGCCACTCACACATACAAACCGGCCACATTGATTCAAAATTCGGTATCTCCATACATCAGTTAAGGCATGTGATGCGAGTGGTTAAAACCAATAGTATAAAAGTAACAGGCATCCATATGCACACCGGTTCAGACATACTGGATGGAGAGGTATTCCTAAAGGGGATGGAGGTATTGCTGGAAGCGGCCGGCGACTTTGAAGATCTTGAATATATTGACTTTGGTTCCGGCTTTAAGGTGGCCTACCAGGATGATGACATCACTACTGACATTGAAGATCTTGGCAAGAAAGTATCTGAGCGGTTCAATGCATTTTGTAAGGAGTATGGTAAAGCATTGGAGCTTTGGTTTGAGCCCGGGAAATTCCTCGTTAGCGAAGCGGGATATTTCTTTGTAAAGGTGAATGTGATCAAGCAGACCACCTCCACAGTCTTTGCTGGGGTAGATTCTGGCTTTAACCACATGCTGCGCCCGATGTTCTATGAAGGACACCATCAGATTATGAATGTCAGCAATCCTAAAGCGATGCAACGGGTTTATACGGTGGTCGGGTACATTTGCGAGACTGACACCTTCGGCTGGGACAGAAAGATAAATGAGGTCAGGGAGGGTGATATCCTCTGCATGAAAAATGCAGGTGCCTATGGCTTTGCTATGAGTTCTAACTATAATTCCCGATATCGCCCCGCAGAAGTGTTGATCCATAATGGGACACCTCATTTGATCCGAAAAAGAGAGGACTTTGATGACCTCCTTTTAAAGCAAATACCATTAGATATTTGATTCTCATAAGCTGAGAGCAGTTGACAGCATATCGCCAGCATGAGGTCCTTCTGCAAAGAGGAGATCAACAATACTCATATCCGGCAAAAATCCTGTCCTGTCTTCAAACACCTGCTTATATTCAACTACAGGGAACGATCGCTCCGATGATTGGCGGGGATGTATCTTTGACCTCCAATCTATAACTGGAGGAATTGGTTCCTTTTCATATTTTGAAGAATAAGAAAATTGGGGTGATATATTCAGGTGCTCTAAAATTTGGTGCATCAGTTGTTGATTGAAATCAAAAAGAAACTTGAATGAATTATGGTAAAAAGGAGCCAGATCATCCTCATAATACTCGAAATAGGGGGAATTTCTGTAAACAGAGCATAAACTCTGCCAATGCAAACTCTGCCACTTATTATCGTTGGCAATGATCACATCTTCAATACACGTGTTCTGATTCTTCCCTTTTTCCAGGGGTATGGTGAGTCTTAGCATCCCATTAGGGCCGCCGATAAAACACTTGTTTCGGTAGGTCCCTTTCACATAATGTTCATACTTCTCTATGAGGATGGATGGATATTTAGATAATAGAAGATAATATGGGATTGGACCCAGGTATTGCATTTCCACTAATGGCTGCTCTTCGTTCATACCACTAAATTAGTAATTATCGTCATTTTGGTATATAGGAGAGGGTAGAACTGAGTATTTTTGTGAGAGAATGCTTATTCACATACGATACATATAAAATATATAAATTATGACACTATCATTGCAAACTTTTTTTTATAAACTAACGATTAATGGCTAATTTAGGATCATGATAAAAAGAGCAACTCTCATATTGCTATTCCTTTCGTTTGCCTTGTCTCAATCATGGGCAAAATCGTTGGAAGTATATTTTCACCAAGGGGCTTTTTATTCCCCTGGTAATGGCACTTACATTGAGACGTACCTCGCTATCAATGGGAAGAGCATCCATTATGTCAAGAATAAGAACAATAACTATCAGGGATCTATAGAGATCACATTACTCTTTAATCGAGATACGGTCATTGAGCAATTTGACAAGTATATAATCACCAGCCCTGAAGTGAAAGATACCAACAATATAGATTTCAATATCATTGATCTTAAAAGAAAGCAACTACGAAAAGGCACTTATGAAATAATGGTCAAGATCGTGGATGTAAATAATCCTTCAAACAAAGCCACCATTTCTGAACCGGTAATCCTTGATCACGATAAAAAAAAGGTGCAGCTCTCTGATATACAATTGGTGGAATCTTATAAGAAAACCGAAGTTCAAAATATTCTTTCAAAGAGCGGCTACGACCTGGTCCCTTTTGTCACTAATTTTTATCCTAATAATAGTAACAAATTAATTTTTTATGCTGAAGTATATAATACCCCTTCGGTTTTGAATGGGAATGAATTTCTTGTTACCGCTTCCATTAGAAAGAAAAGTAACGGTAATATTGCTGGGGGTTTCAGTCTGTTTTTCAAACAAGAAGCACAACCGGTAAATCCAATGTTCTCTGAATTCGATATTTCCACCCTTCCCTCCGGGAACTATTATCTGGTCATCGAAGTAAAGAACAAGAATAATGAATTGCTGATCAGAAAATCACAGTTCTTTCAAAGAAGCAATCAGAAAGTAGCTGCAAATATGGATAAGATCGATGATGCCACAGTGCAAAATTCATTTGTAGCGAATTTCACGGAAGATCAGATCAGGTATTGCCTGGAAGTATTGGAGCCAATAGCTTCCGGTGCTGAATTTAAGCTGATCAACAAATATCTGGAAGAGGGTGATCCAGAAATGATGAAGCGATATTTCTTAAATTTTTGGATCAAGAGAAATCCTAGCGAGCCATATCAGGAATGGGTGGAGTACGGTAAAGCTGTTGAAGCTGTCAATCAGTCATTTTCCACTCGCATATACCAGGGGTACGAAACTGATAGAGGAAGGGTATATCTGTCCAATGGCCCTCCGGATAGAATATTAAAAGAAGATAAATCACCAAACTCCATCCCCTATCAAATTTGGCATTATTATGCAATGAAAGATGGCCAACGGGATATCAAATTTGTGTTTGCAAATCAAGATCTTGTATCCAATAACTACCATTTGATCCATTCAAATGCGATTGGTGAAGTGAAGGATCCACGATGGAAAAATATTATATTTTACGAAAATGAGGGCGACCTGAATAACAGTGATCCATTTAACAGGAATAATATTAACACCCCAATAATAGGGGACCGTTAGAACCAGAATAATCATATGAATTTGTTGGCTTATTTACTATTTGTGATCATCGGATATCCAATTTCCATCCTTCCCTTTTGGCTTCTCTACAGGGTATCAGATATTTTCGCTTTTCTACTTAGGGATGTCTTCCACTATCGAAAGAAGGTGATCTATCAGAACCTATCTCGCTCTTTTCCTGAAAAATCCCCTGCTGAAATAGAGAAGATCGCCGGAAGGTTTTATGTTAACCTTGCGGATATAATCGTTGAAACGATAAAAATGCTCACTGTCAGCAGTCACTCCATGAGGAAAAGATGCACTTTTAAGAATCCTGAGGTTATTGAAACATACTATTCAGAGAACAAGAGTGTTATTGCACTTGCAAGCCACTATGGTAATTGGGAGCTGGGCAACCATGGGTTAACATTGAATTCAAAACAAAAAGTACTTGCTATATATAAATCCTTATCGAATAAATATTTCGATACCCTTATGTACAACATGCGCTGCAAATTTGGCACCTTGATGATGGACATGAAAAAAATGTATCCAACGATCATCAGTTATAAAGATGAACCAACGATATCGGTTATGGTAGCCGACCAAACACCCTCCGATCCTACTACTTCGATTTGGGTAAATTTTTTAAATCAGGATACTTTGGTATTTTTAGGGACTGAGAAGATAGCAATGAAGACAAATTATCCGTTACTTTATTGTAATCTTCAACGCGAAAAAAGAGGTTATTATAGTGTGGAGTTTATTGAACTTTTTGATCAACCCAACACCACAAGTGAAAACGAGATCACAGTAGCTTATACAAAGTTGCTGGAAAAGATCATCACCGAGAAGCCGGAGAATTGGCTTTGGTCACATAAACGTTGGAAACATCAGAAGGACTAAGCCCTAAAAATATTTACAGATGGAGACTGAGCAGCGGGAACATATGGATAGCGGACAAGAAGGTGGTAAGATAGCGGTGGTCATCCTTAATTGGAATGGCGAAAAACTGCTCGAAGAGTTTATGCCTTCTGTTATAGCCCACACCCCATCAAATGCAGATATCGTCATTGCCGACAATGGCTCCACTGATGGTTCTGTGGATCTTATCAAGAAGAATTATCCCAATGTAACACTCCTAAATTTCGAGAAAAATCATGGTTTTGCCAATGGCTACAACGTAGCTTTGGCGAAGGTAACCGCCGATTATTATGTTTTGCTTAATTCTGATGTAGAGGTAACACAAAATTGGATCGCTCCGATCATAGAATTAATGAATACCGATCCTTTGATCGCTGCGTGTCAGCCTAAACTTTTGTCCCATGAAAAGAGGACCGATTTTGAATATGCCGGGGCGGCAGGCGGATTTATTGACAAATATGGCTATCCCTTTTGCAGAGGGCGGATATTCAATACTATTGAAGACGACCATGGTCAATATAATGATATCAAAGAGATCTTTTGGGCCAGCGGAGCATGTCTGTTCATAAAGGCCAAGTTGTTTCATGAAGTTGGCGGGTTTGACAAAGATTTCTTTGCTCATATGGAGGAAATTGACTTGTGCTGGCGGTTAAAAAATCAACACTATAAGATCCTCTATTGCCCGGATGTCACGCTGTATCACTTAGGGGGTGGCAGTCTGCCTAAAAGCAATCCTCGCAAGACATATTTAAATTTCAGGAACAACCTCACCATATTATATAAGAACTTACCAGCCAATAGGTTGATTTACGTTCTTTTTGCAAGGTTCCTATTAGATGGTATTGCAGGCATAAAGTTCTTGCTCTTCGATAGTTTTGGAGACTTTTTAGCAGTGATAAGAGCACACTTTAGCTTTTATGCTTCCATCGGTAAGAACCACAGAAAAAGAAGAGTGTGCAGGGCAAATCTCAAACATCAGACAACGACAGGCATCTATCATGGGAATATCGTAATAGGCCACTTTTTAAGAAAGAAAAAAAAGTTCTCAGACCTCCCGCTCAACTAAGAATTGAATGGCAAACTTATAGGAGTCAAGGCCTAGCCCGGCGATGGTTCCGATACACTTATCTTCTACCATTGACACATGTCTGTATGGCTCTCTCTTTTTTGGGTCTGAAATATGCACCTCAACCACAGGTGTAGAAATTGCAGCGATAGTGTCACCAATGGCCACGGATGTATGTGTATAGCCTCCGGGATTGATGATGATCCCATCATATGAAAAGCCCACTTCCTGCAGCTTATCGATCAGCTCCCCCTCTACATTACTCTGAAAGAGATCCAAGCTTACCTTTTGAAACCCCTTTTTCAGGGCTTCAAAATAAGTGGTAAAATCTTCATCACCATATATCTCTGGCTCGCGCTTGCCGAGCAGATTCAGGTTGGGGCCATTTATTATTTGGATCTTCATACGCTATTGAAATGCACAAATTAAAAAAATAATTTTACTTAAGCTATTAACATAATAAATATTGAACACCCAACTTCCAATTGGCAATTGCCGGAATAACAGTTAACAACATAATGACTGGGGGCCATCAATTATGAACCGCTTGGGTGTAACTTTTCAGTGAAAACTGTTTCTTTGGGTCTGCTGAAAAAGTGGTAAATTACAGTGGGGGGATGTCCACTTCCCCCAAGGGAAAAACCAAGGCCATAATACTCTCTTTCTTCTCTCTTCTCTTCTCTTCTTTCCTTTCCTGCCATCATCATCTAAAGCTAGCACCCAAATGCAATCTCCCATTCCGTGTAACCAATAGGCGAAAACTGTTTTGGTACCTATCGGAAAAAATCTGTAAATTGTCTTGGGGGGAAGAGAGGGGGGTCCCCCGCATTGGGATTATTAATAAAGTATAATCCATTGCAATACATTATTTTACAATACTATCTGAGTGGCAGTAGTGATTAAATTACTCATCAAAAGTATCTCTTGTAAAATAAGAATGTAACTTTACGATGCTACAACCACTTTAAACCTTAGAAAATTTGGACTGGGAAAACAGAATAAAAGGTTTTAAAACATATCTGCAACTTGAGCGGTCGCTATCTGCAAATTCTGTGGATGCCTATTTGGAAGATATTGGGAAATTGTATCAATACCTCCTGAAAAAGAAGCTCTCTATTCCTCCTGAAAAGATGGAGCTATCAGTCCTGGAGGATTTCGTTAGATGGGTGAGTAAAAAAGGAGTGAACTCCAGAACACAAGCAAGAATTATTTCAGGTGTTAAGGCTTTCTTTAAATACCTTTTGGTAGAGGATGTCATTGATAAGGACCCTACAGAACTTTTGGAAAGCCCAAAGATCCAACAGAAATTACCTGACGTGTTATCTTATGAGGAGATCACTCAATTGATCAATGCTATTGATCTGAGCACCCCTGAAGGAGTCCGGAACAAGGCTATGCTTGAAGTACTCTACAGCTGCGGTTTGCGGGTTAGTGAATTGATCGGGCTGTTGATCTCTAACCTCCGCTTTAAAGAAGAGTTCATTAAAGTTACCGGCAAAGGAGATAAGGAGCGGTTGATCCCAATTGGTGATGTAGCGATCAAGCACCTCGAAATATACCTGAATGAGGTACGCATCCACCAGAATATTCCTTCTGAATTCGAAGATATATTATTTGTCAGCAGAAGAGGAAAACAACTAAGCAGAGTCATGGTCTTTACCATGGTCAAAGATCTTGCAAAGAAAATAGACATGAAAAAAAGTATCAGCCCCCATACTTTCCGACATTCATTCGCCACCCATTTAATAGAAGGAGGCGCTGACCTCCGGGCTGTACAGGAAATGTTAGGCCATGAGTCTATTACTACTACCGAAATATATACTCATCTGGACAGGGATTATCTAAAGGATGTGTTACTTACCCATCTACCAAGATATAACAAGAAGTGAATGATTTGAAAAAAGGTGTAGCTAGATGGCCCTCTATGTAAAATGGTGAATGCTCTCTTCCAGATATGGGTGTTTCTTGGGTACCAACGAAGCCTTTGTAAGGGTATTGAGTACAATAAAGATAAAGAGCCCTAGGTATCCAAGGGTTATACCTACTTCAAGATACCCGATATGAGCACTACTACCTACGGATCCCGGCATGATCATCAAAAAGAAATCCAGCCAATGGCCAATTAAAACCATTATAGATACACCTACTAAAATGCTCATTCTTCTCTTGGCATTTCTGGTCATCAATATGAAGAAAGGCAGGAAGAAATTAATTCCAAAATTCACAAAGAACAGAACCCTGAAATCAGTCAGACGCTCATGAAAATAGATGGTCTCTTCAGGAATATTAGCATACCAGATCAACATGAACTGACAAAACCATAAGTACGTCCAAAAAACGCTAAAGGCAAATATGAACTTACCCAGGTCATGCAAATGTTCATCATTCACCTGAGAAAGATAACCTTGCTTCTTGAGGTAGATCACCAATAAGGTGATCGCAGCCATTCCACTCACAAATAGTGAAGCGAATAAATACCATCCTAATAATGTGCTTATCCAATGAGTGTCAATAGACATGAGCCAGTCCCATGCGGCAGTAGATGTTGTAATGGCAAATACGACTATAAAAAATGCAGAGTACATCACTCTCTTTCTAAATAGATTTGTACCGCCTTCAATATCTTCTCTCAATGATAACTTTCGCAACATATAGGTTAGAAAAGTCCACAACACAAAATAAACTACCATCCTTATCAGAAAAAATGGGGGATTGAGATACCCACGCTTTCCTGCTATAATTGAATCATAGGTCTCTTTGTTGTTTACATCATACAATTCTTCATGTGTCCAGTGAAACAGATCATGGCCGCCAAAGATAAAAACGATCAGCATTAGCGGAAGTATGTATGGAATAAAGGTGGTCATCGCCTCGGGCACTCTCTTCACTAACACAAACCATCCTGCATTTGCCAGATAATTAAAGGAAATGAAAAATCCACCACCAAGGGCAATGGCTACAAAGAATATATTATTCTGCCAAATATTGGCCCAAACTCTTGTATATAGCCCACCATGACCATCTTCACCATGGCCACCAGCAGTCATGATCCCAACGAGAAGGGCAATAACTCCAATAACCATCAAACCGATGCTTACCATTTTTGCTCTCTGTGTAAAAATGAATCTCTCTTCCATTTTCATCTTATTATCTTACTTCAATTCTTTGTTTCAGTTATATCTCCTATTGCTTCTGCTGATTCATCAGCACCCCCGGAAGTCTCTGCGTAATCTTCCTGAAGCTTCTTCACATAATGTAAAACTGACCATCTTTCCTCAATGGTCAATTGTGAAGAATAGGACCCCATCATATTTCTTCCATATTCCAGAACATGGTACATCTGCCCCATAGGCATGTCCATCAATCGTTCAATATAATACGATGTTGGCACCGCAGGGAATTTTTCTGTCTCAACAATATAACCATTGCCGAGGCCTGTTTCACCATGACATATTGCACAGTGAATAGTAAATACGCGTTTCCCCTCTTCTAATACTTGACCTGTCCTTACAATTGGATTGGTCAGTCTCTCACCTGCACGTTGATAATCTTCTTCACTGTTCTCAGAATAATGCTTGTACAAATATTCAAGACTATTTGTAGTATCATTTGGTAACGATCCTCTAGAAATTGTGCCATCAACAGGCAACCGGGCTGACATTCCATCATCATAATTTTGACTCACAGAATAGGTCTCATATGCCAGAGAGTGAGCCATATCTGCCATATATTCTCTTCCCGGGGCTCTCTTGTCCCTTGTGCAATCTGCCAAGAATAATACCATGACTGCACCCAAAAAGAAATAAGCAAATTTTATCTTAACTATCATCTTCTTACTGTTTCAACATTTTGGTACCTTTTCAATCTCCTTCTCATTGATCTCAACAGCACCATGGCTATTTAGCACTTCTTTGATCGAATCAATATCCATATTACCTTCACTTATATCAAATACTATAAGGAATTTATCATCTGTGGCTCTTAGATCTAACACATCTTTCTTAATACCGGGAGCCAATTTACAGCTTACCATAAAGGAAATGATCATTCCAATAGCGGCAGACAGTACTGTTGCTTCAAAGGTGATAGGTATAAGTGCCAGCAATGGGAAATTTGCCTTTCCCCCATAGTTGATTGGCCAATCCACATTAAATACCCACCACATAAAACCAAGAGCTATCATCGCGCCTAAAGATCCTGAAATGAATCCGGCAACGGTGATCCTGGTACGTTTCCATCCCATTGCATCATCCATTCCATGTACAGCAAAAGGTGTCAACACATCATGGATAGAGATAGATCTTTCACGTATCGCTTTGATCGCTCCAAGCAAACTATGATCATCATCAAATACTCCTATTAAATACCTTTTATCCATCTTCAGTTTTATTATCTGTAGTTTCATCCAGTGAAACATTTCCGCTTCCATTCACATTAGGGACCCTCTTCGCTTTTTCCCCAGAATACTTTAATACACTCTTTACCTCAGCCATTGCAATTACAGGCATAGTCCTGGTGAAGAGTAAGAAGCAAGTAAAGAAAAAACCTAATGTTCCTACATATATCCCTACCTCAACCCAAGTGGGACTATACATTGCCCATAGGGCAGGTAAATATTCCCTGTGTAAAGAGGTAACAATCAAAACAAATCTCTCAAACCACATTCCAATATTGATCAATATTGACATGGCAAATGTGAATGCCACACTAGTACGCAATTTTTTAAACCAAAATAGCTGTGGAGAGATCACATTGCAAGACATCATGATCCAATATGCCCACCAGTAAGGTCCGAATGCTCTATTCACAAAAGCAAACTGCTCATAAGGATTTCCTGAATACCAGGCGACGAAGAACTCTGTTAAATATGCGATCCCAACTATTGAACCGGTGAGTATGATCACCTTGTTCATGGCCTCAATATGTCCAGTAGTAATATATTCTTTTAGATTTAAGACTTCTCTTGTTATGATCATTAGTGTTTGCACCATAGCAAAACCGGAAAAGATAGCACCCGCAACAAAATAGGGCGGGAATATCGTAGTATGCCATCCCGGTACAACTGAGGTAGCAAAATCAAAACTAACTATAGAGTGTACTGACAGCACCAGAGGTGCTGCAAGCCCTGCTAGTATCAATGACATTACCTCATGCCTGGACCAATGTCTGGCAGATCCGGTCCATCCTACACTCAGTAATCCATAGAACCATTGCCTGATCTTTGTCTTGGCCCTATCCCTTACCGTAGCAAAATCAGGGATCAATCCGGTATACCAGAATAAAAATGATACCATGAAGTAAGTGGATATGGCTGCAACATCCCACAATAAAGGAGAGTTAAAATTAGGCCATAATGCGCCTCGGGTATTAGGATATGGCATCACAAAGAACATGTCCCAGATCCTACCCATGTGAATAAGAGGAAACAGCCCGGCACACATTACAGCAAAGATCGTCATCGCCTCTGCAGCACGGTTTACCCCTGTTCTCCACTTTTGCCTGAAAAGTAATAGGATGGCAGAAATGAGGGTCCCTGCATGGCCAATTCCAATCCACCAAACGAAGTTAGTGATAGCCCAACCCCAGCCAATAGTTCTGTTCAAACCCCAGCTACCGATCCCAAACCAAATGGTCCAAACGATAGCAACTAATCCAAACCCAAAAGCGGCGATCGCCAATGAAATGGCAAAATACCATAACTTCCCTGGTTTTGATTCCACAGAATTACAGATATCCTCGCTAATGCGGTGATAATCCTTATTCCCTATCACTAATGGCTCTCTTAATATAGATTCAACAACCTTCATCTTATGGTTCTTTATTCCTCACCTTAGTTAAATAACCTATTGACGGTAAGGTATGTATTTCCTCTAAAACATGGAATTTACGTTCATCTTTATAAAACTGTGATATCCTGCTGTCAGGGTCGTTAACATCTCCAAATACAATTGCATTGCCTGGACAAGATTGCTGGCAAGCAGTTTGGATATCACTATCATTCAAATTTCTTCCTTCCTTTTTGGCGGTAAGTTTTCCCTCTTGTATCCTTTGCACACAGAAGGTGCACTTTTCCATCACACCTCTTGACCTCACGGTAACATCAGGATTCAACACCATCCTGGTAAGATCATTTGCCATAGCTCCTTCTTCAATATATTCATTCCAAGGGAAAGTATCTGCTCCTGTATAATCAAACCAATTAAAACGTCTTACTTTATAAGGACAGTTGTTCGCACAATACCTTGTACCTACACACCTGTTATACGCCATTTGGTTTAAACCTTCAGCACTATGACTTGTGGCTGCTACAGGACAAACATTTTCACATGGTGCCTGATCGCAATGCTGGCAAGGCATCGGCTGGTGTATTACTGCAGGATTCTCTTCAGGATCTGCTACAGTTTCATTCTCAGTAGTTGTATAATACCTGTCGATCCTCATCCAATGCATTTCATGCCTTCTTATCACTTCTTCTCTCCCAACTACCGGAATATTATTTTCGGCCTGGCAAGATACAATACAGTTGCCACAACCGGTGCAACCATTCAGATCTACCCCCATAGCCCAATGGTGGCCTGTACCTTTATAATCTCTCTTTTTGAATAAGCTGACAAAACCTTTATGCTCTGCAGGCTGAAACTTATTGCCTGCCTGCGGATCCTTATTATATTCTGCTAAGGTAGTTTCCCTAACTATGGGGCGTGTCTCAATATTTACATTATGATGCCATTGCGTGCACGCTAACTCATGGGTGGTGCCCGCTGCAGATACTCCTACCCCATAAGAAGAATAGTTGAACCCACCTTCGTCGGCTGTTATAAATGTTGAACCATTCTGCCCTACTCCATCTCCGGCTTTCCCGGATTTCACTCTTCCATAGCCCAGTGCTACTGATATAGTATCATTGGCTTGCCCTGGCTGTATCAAGACAGGTAATTTCATTTTGGCTGAATTATCAGCAGATGCTATATTGATAACATCCCCATCTTTCAAACCCCGTTTGGTTGCAAATTTTCTGGATACGGATGCATGATTGTCCCATGTGATCTTAGTGACAGGATCTGGCATCTCTTGTAACCATGGGTTGTTGGCGTATTCACCATTTCCAAGGCCAACATTTTCGTATAGCAACAATTCTATCCCTTCCCCACTTGTGATCCTGGAAGCAGCAAGCTGTACATCCCCTGCAAAATCAACTGGTCTGTTATTCTCTAATGGAAATTCAAATACACCATTATGCAAAGAGTGGTCCCAGAAGTTTTGAAAGTTACTGTATTTCTGCTGTCTTGAAAAGAGATTATTTTCCCAGTAATTCTTTATATATGTGTACGCATCACTTTTATTTCCTGACCATGTCAGCAAACTCTCAACTACCGGCCGTGTTTCAAAAAGTGTGCGAATAGTAGGTTGCCCCAAACTGAAATGACCATCCTTTGGTTGTGCATCACTCCAGGCCTCAAGATAATGATGGTCTGGACAGATCATAGTGCAATGGGATGATGTTTCATCATTCCTTCCACTAAATGAAATACTAAGGCCAACTTTACTTAATAGATCTTTAAAACTATTTCCATTTGGAAGATTATATACAGGGTTAACATCATAAAGCAGAATGGCATCTACTGCTCCTTGCTCCATCTCATCCATCAATTCCATATATGAGGGATCATCACCTTGCTTTTGATATGATGCACAATTAAGTTCTATGGTATTGCCATAATTCCCTAAATTGTTGTTCAATCCATTTACGATCATTTGAATATCCGGGCTATTGGAACCAGAGATCACCAAAGCTTTCCCCTTATTCTTCCATAGATCGTCAACTAAACCCTTTATTATCTCTTTATTAATACCTAATTCAGGCAGACCATTGATCTTAGTATTACCTGACAATTCAGCGATGCTATTATACAGATGAAGTAATACTCCATTTGCCTGAGAAGTATTCACAGGAAAACGAACATCAGCATTAGTACCTGTCAATGACATCCCTGCTTCAAAATGGGTATGCTTTGACATTTTCTTTCCATTACCAGAGACATCCCTGCTGGAAGTGTACTGTTTTGTATATTCGATCGGGGAGATCCAGGTTCCAAGGAAATCTGCGTCAAAACTCACAATGACATTTGCTTTGTCAAACCTATATGTTGGAATGATCCTCTTATTAAAAGACCTTTCATTAGCGGTTAGCATCCCAGAATAAGAGATGGCATCGCATGTAATATGCTTTGTGGAAGGATAATAAGAAATGAAATCATTGATGGCCTGCTTCATGGAAGGGCTAACAATTGTTGATGAGAGTATCCTTATATTTCCATTCTTCCCTTTTATACCGGCTAATTGGGTAGCGACCTTACTATCTATTTGCCCCCAGGTTGTTGCTTCCTTCTTCATTATAGGTCCATTTACACGGCCCATATCATAAAGACTTAATACGGAAGCCTGTACTCTAGCACTTGTGGCTCCTTGAGTGATACTTGAAAGTTCATTCCCCTCGATTTTTATGGGCCTTCCCTCTCTGGTCTTAACCATTATGGAACAGTAATCTCCTCCCTGTGCAAATGTGGAAGCATACCAATTTGCTACACCGGGAGTGATCTCATCTGGTTTGATCACGTAAGGGATGGCTTTCTGAACAGGGATCTCACACCCGGCAGCAACCGCTGCTGCTGTTATACTAAAGCCAAATGCCTTTAGAAAATCTCTCCTTTTTGTTGATTTGCCAACAAGGGTATCACTAAAGATATCCTCAATGGCCAATTCGCCAGGGAATTCGTTAGCTACTGCTTCCCTATATTTAGGATCGTTATTCAGCTCCTCAGCACTTTTCCAATATTTCTTTATCCCTGACATTTTTTCTTTTGCTCTTTTTTCGCTTTTTTTTTCCTAATAATGACATTTCTGACAGTCAATTGCACCAATTTGCTCAGCTGTGATGACCGGATCCCTACCTTCTTTGAGATCTTCATGTAATTTTTCAAATATTGTATAGTAATCGTTATCCTTAAATTGAGTCACTTCGGTATCCCTATGACAATTTACACACCAGCCCATAGATAGTGGCGCAAATTGTAACACTTCATCCATTTCCTCTACAAGCCCATGACACTCCTCACACTTTACTTCACCTACTGTAACATGTTGAGCATGGCTAAAATATACATGGTCAGGCAGGTTATGGATCTTTACCCATTGTAAGGGTTCATTATTATCAAAAGCCGTAAGGATCTTCTCTATTTCTTTTGTTCCCTCCTCTTTAGTGATGGCCACACTATTTTCACCTGAAAATGTTTTAATGGCTCTATGACAATTCATGCAAACATTAACCGAAGGGATCGAAGCGTGCCTGCTTCTTTCAGCAGTTGAATGACAATATTGGCAATCTATTTTATTATCTCCGGAGTGGATCTTATGGGAAAAGAAGATGGGCTGTTTAGGTTGATACCCAGGTGAACGACCAAGTTCCATAGCCGAAACAACCACATAATAACCCCCACAAATTGCTAATGCCAACACAAATATGGTGATCACTCTATTGCTTTGCAGAGTATGTATAAAATGTTTTTTCTTTGGAGGTGAAGTTGATCTTAAAGAAAGAATAGCTGTGATAACTCTTACGCAAAAAATAAATAATAGAACAGAAGCCGTTACAATTGTAAAGAGAAATAGCAGATCATATTCTTCAGCTTCCTTTATCGGTACTTCCTCAGATATTACTTCGGTATTTGCTGTTACTATCGGTTCTTCAACAACTTCAGCCGCCGCAACATAAGCAATAACAGCATCGATCTCATCATCTGTCATATCAGGGAAAGAAAGCATAGGCAGCTTATTGAACTTCTCGAATCTCTCCACACCATATTCATCACCATCGGCGATCATCTTCTGAGAGTTACGGATCCAACTATAAACCCACTCCTTATTTGGAACTCTATTCATCATCCCTGCTAGAGCAGGACCGATCAGGTCAGTCTTAATTGTATGGCAGGCAGCACAATTGGCCTTAAACAGGTCTTCTCCATTAGGTTCTGCCATAGCAGAATTACTCGTAATAAAGGTAATTCCTGCTATTACAAAAAACATGAAAATCTTAATATCCCTTGCCAAATTCACTTTTCGTTGTTATTGACTACAAATGTATTCCAAAAAAAGACTATAAGAAATCACTGATAAATATCATGAAAGCCTATGTGAAAAAATCACGTGAAAATAGATAAAAAATACTATTTCCAATAATTGTAGCACAACAATTTTAAAGAAAGTCAATTTCTATTAAATGAAAATATTTTTTTCCTTAGCTTCGCATATAATTAAAAGGTTTGGTTTATGGCATCAAATTCATGGTTTGAAAAGATGAAAGAACGTTGGGGTATCACCAGCAACTTCAGTATTATTATTATATTTATCGTTTTTTCTGTAACTGGCTCGTCTGCAATATATGTTGCGAAATTGATCAATCCCCTTCTTGATATACTTGACCTATCCACATTTAGCAGGTGGGTAATTCGAATTATCACTGTATTTATTGCGTATCAGATATTGCTGCTCATCTTTGGTTTTATTTTTGGGCAATTCAAATTTTTCTGGATATGGGAAAAGAAAATTCTCTTACTTTGCAAAAAACTTTTCACTTTTAAGCGATAAGAACAAGGTGAACCTCTTTTCCAGTAGGATTATGCTATTTTTAAAAAAAATAAATACTTTGGCACGATATTTCAGCAATAACTCAATATTATGCTCAAAAAGCGCTATTTTTCTTAGTGTAATGTGAAGAGCAGCTTAATAAAAATTGCGATTATGGGTACCAGACTGAATATATTATTTTTCAAGATAGCAACATTATTGATAATCCTTAGTATAGGTTGTCAATCTGCCAAAGTTGCATTGCGCTCCGGCAAGTATGATTTTGCAATAACCAAGTCAGTTAGAAAACTCAGAAAAAAACCGAATAACGAGAAATACATTGTTATCCTTGAAAGAGCATTTGCAAAAGCCAATGGCAAAGATATTGACAGGATCAATTATTTAAAAGAAGAAGGCACTCCTGATATTTGGGTGGAAATATTCGATCGTTACTCTTCAATAAAAATAAGGCAGGAGTTGATCCAACCTCTTTTGCCACTTAAGGTAGCCTCTGAGAGTAGAGATGCTGAATTTAAATTTATCAATTATAATAAGGAGGTCGTCAATGCTAAAAAGAAAGCGGCTGAATATTTATATGCACATGCAATACAACTATTAAAAAGCAATGACCGCTTAGCAGCGAGGCAAGCTTATGATGAGTTGAACAAGATCAGGAGTTACTTTGCAAATTTCAGAGACGTGGATAAGCAAATGAAAAAAGCGCTTGAATTGGGGACCAATAAAGTACTTTTCAAAATGGTCAACGATACAAGGGTTCCGCTACCTCCTGACTTTGAACGAGAACTTACAAAAATAAGTTTGCATGAATTGAATAAGGATTGGCTTATTTACCATACCAAGAAAAGAGGAAATACTTTTTATGACTATAATATCATTGTCAATATGAAGTTGATAGACGTAGGTCCGGAACTTGTGAAGGAAGTCCAGTATAAAGAGGAAAAAGAGATCGAAGATGGTTGGGAATATGTTTTGGATCAAAACGGAAATGTGGTGAAGGACTCCTTAGGTAATGATGTTAAGGTTCCGAAATACACGCTTCTTGTTTGTTTTGTAACCGAAACACAACAAACTAAAGTAGCCCGCATATCCGGGACAGTTGACTTCTATAATTCCAGAGAAAATCAAATGATCAGGACCTTTCCGGTTACCACCGACGCTATATTTGAGAATTTTTCAGCCAGGGCCAATGGTGACCTGAGAGCCCTTACACCTGAAACCAGAGCCAAATTAAAGAATAATGTACTGCCTTTCCCAAATGATTTTGCTCTCCTATTGCAGGCAGGCAGGACTCTGCACCCTTTGGTTAAAGATATTATTTGGGATAATAATGGATTGCTGAAATACTAATCCTATCCACTTATAATAGGAGGTAGCGGTAACATTATTGATATGTAAAATCATCAAAAAATACACTATATTTATATTACCATCAAATATAAATGTTATGTATTCTTTATTACATCCTACACAACGCTATAGTCAATCCAGGATTTTACCCGCATTTTTTTGGATAACATGTATTTGCTTTTTAGCAAATAGTTCAGCTTTTGGACAATCCTATTATTATTTAATCGGTCATGGGATCTCAGATGATTATTATCCATTTGGGAGCAATGGTACCGAGATATTATCCAGCCCTTTGAATGATGTATTTTCAACAACTCAGACGATTCCATTTTCATGGGATTTTTATGGGTCTCCAGTGACTGGCTATAAGGCAAGTGACAATGGATATATTACCTTTGACCTCTCTGCTGCTACAAGTGATCCTTCCAATACCTCAATTCCTGGTGCAGCCACTCCAAATGATGCTATTTATGCTTTTTGGGATAACCTAGAGTTAAGTAATACCCCCTCCTTTATTACCAATGAAATACGAACCTATACTGTTGGCACAACACCCAACAGGGTTCATGTGATACAATGGAACGTTACCCCGTTGGGAAAGCAAGCCAACGCTAATTATCTCTATTTTGCAGTAAGGTTATATGAGCAAGGTGATTTTGATATTATCTTTCAGCAGATAAAATTAGGAAGTGGTACTTTTGTTTCTGCCACAGTTGGATGTGAAGATAGTGCAGGGACTGATGGTACTATGGTATCAGGAAGTCCAAATTTTACCTATACTGGAGGTGCCTACATAAAAGAAAATATCGCTGTTTACTCTTTCATCTATGGAAGCCAACCGGCTTATGATATTGAGTTAGCCAAATTGGATATCCCTGAAGTACTTGCAACAGACACAACTTACCCTATCATGGGATCTATTGTCAATCATGGCACACAAACGATCACCTCTTTGATGATCGATTATCAGATAGATAATAATCCCGTCAAATCTGCTACATTAAGTAGTCTGAACATTGCTACCAATGAATCCTATGATTTTACACATCCTGACCTTTGGTCCCCTGCCAATGTAGGGAAGTATGAGGAGGTGGTCGTTTGGGTATCAAAGATCAATGCCAATAACGATATGAATCCAGGTGATGACACGCTATCGCATAGAGCTTATGTCAATATGGGTATATCTGCCACCAAAAAAGTGCTTATTGAAGAGTTTTCTACTGCTCCATGTGGTTTTTGTCCAAGAGGATCTACAACTCTTGAGGATATTATGGCTTCCCATGAAAATGTTATTGGCATGACCCATCATTCAGCATATCAATCTGACTCTATGACCATTCCTGAAAGTGTTGCCATTGCCGCAGAATTTGCCACAGGAGCCCCTACCGGTTGTGTGGACAGGATGCTGTGGCCCGGTGAGATCAAAGTAGCTGTGAGCACATATGATTGGGAAGATCATTCTATCAACAGATTGAGCCAAAATGCACCTGTGGCTGTTGCTATCAGTAATAGCTGGGATCCTTCCACTCGTGATCTGGAGATAACTGTTGACCTTGAGTTCCTTGATTATGCGCACCCGGGTGACATGAGAATTACCGTTTACATTATTGAAGATAGTGTATCAAAAATTGGACCCGGTTACGATCAAACAAACTACTATAACAATACGCCAAGTTCCCCTTTTTATGGATTAGGAGATCCAATAATCGGGTACATTCACCGCCATGTGATCAGGGCTGTACCAACAACCACTTGGGGAGAGGCAGGTGCAATCCCTGACAGTGTATTACCTGGAGAGCAGGTCACTCGCAATTATTATTATAAGATCCCCGCTCGATTCAATGAGGATCAGATCAGCATGATCGCTTTTGTCTCTTATTATGATGGGGAAAGGCGAGAAATTCTCAACGCCAATAAAAAGGAAAACATTTATACAATTTCAACAACAGACGTTCTTATAAAACCATTTCAAATCAATATCTATCCCAATCCATTTAATGATCAGACGACGATTGCTATTGAAAATCCTAATAATGAGAAGTATGTACTGACATTGACAGACATCACAGGAAGATTGGTTCAAAAAATGGTTATAGACCAGAGTGTGGTGCATTTATCCAAAGAAAACCTCCCTGCCGGAATATATATATTATCATTGGAAGGAGAAAAGGTGATCAGAAGAAAAATAATTGTGGAGTAGATTAATAAAGTCTTTAGTCCCATACACTCGTAGCTTCACTACAGACGGACAAGAAGGGTCATTTTATTGTGCTATACCCTCTGCCAGGATCACTACTTTATTGTCAAGCACTTCAATGAAGCCACTATCAATATTGATCGATTTTGATCCCTGCTTAGATTTGATCCTAACCTCTCCTTTATTCAATGAGGAAACAATGGGTGCGTGATTATGTAATACCTCGAACGAACCTTTACTCCCCGGAACGATCACAGAGTCAACTTCTCCTTCATAGATGGTCTTATCAGGGGTAAGTACTTGTAGATTCATAGAAATTACTTTACGCTTTCACTTTTGAAGTTTCTAGTATCTTCTTCCCTTTCTCAATGGCTTCATCGATGTTGCCAACCAGGTTAAAGGCTGCTTCCGGGTATTCATCAACTTCCCCATCAAGGATCATGTTGAATCCCTTGATCGTATCTTCAATATCAACCAACACACCTTTTAATCCTGTAAACTGCTCAGCAACAAAAAATGGCTGAGAAAGGAATCTCTGTACACGCCTGGCTCTTGAAACGATCAATTTATCCTCTTCAGATAATTCCTCCATACCCAGGATCGCAATAATGTCTTGTAATTCTTTATATCTCTGTAAAATGAACTTCACTCTCTGGGCAGTATTATAATGCTCATCTCCTATGATCTCTGGAGTCAGAATTCTGGAGGTTGATTCTAAAGGATCTACAGCTGGATAAATCCCTAACTCAGCGATCTTACGACTCAATACCGTTGTCGCATCCAGGTGAGCAAAGGTAGTCGCTGGAGCCGGATCGGTCAAATCATCAGCCGGCACATATACCGCCTGTACAGATGTTATGGATCCTCTCTTTGTTGAAGTGATCCTCTCTTGCATCAATCCCATTTCAGTAGCCAGTGTGGGTTGGTAACCTACAGCAGATGGCATACGTCCTAACAGGGCTGACACTTCAGAACCGGCTTGAACAAATCGAAAGATGTTATCCATGAAAAATAATATGTCTCTTCCGGTGGGATCTTTTTCATCTCCATCTCTAAAATATTCTGCTATAGCTAAACCTGACAATGCTACACGAGCCCTGGCTCCTGGTGGTTCATTCATCTGTCCAAATACAAGGGTGGCCTGAGATTTTGAAAGCTCTTTCCTATTTACTTTCGACAGATCCCAGTCCCCTTCTTCCATGGCCTTCTTAAAATCATCTCCATATTTGATAACGTCAGCTTCTATCATCTCACGAAGCAGGTCATTACCTTCACGCGTTCTCTCTCCTACTCCGGCGAAAACAGAAAGGCCGGAATATGCTTTTGCAATATTATTGATAAGCTCCATGATGATCACCGTCTTCCCAACTCCTGCACCGCCGAATAGTCCTATTTTTCCACCTTTGGAGTAGGGTTCTAACAGATCGATCACCTTGATCCCTGTAAATAAGACCTCACTTTCAGTAGAAAGATCTTTGAAATCAGGGGGTTTATTATGGATCGGGCGAGAGTCCTTTAATTTCAACTCCCCAATCCCATCAATGGTCTCTCCAACAACATTAAAAAGACGGCCTTTGATCTCCTCCCCAACCGGCATTTTAATCGGGCCTCCGGTATTAACCACTTCCATATTTCTCACCAATCCATCTGTTGAATCCATGGCGATCGTTCTTACGCTATCTTCTCCTAAATGCTGCTGACATTCCAGCACAACAACCTGTCCTTCCTCTTTCTTTACCTCAAGCGCAGTCAATATTTCCGGCAAACTCTCTTCATCCTCAAAGCGCACATCAACAACCGGTCCAATTATCTGTTTTATCCTTCCTGTGTTTGACATTTTCTATATTATTTATTGCAAAGTTTTAAATTTCGGGCAAAGTTACAGCATTAATAATTGGTTTCAAACAAAAGGAAAGGAGAAATTTCTCTCTATCCTATTTCCTTAGAAATAAAATCTTCTCAAATTATTTTGTACTTTCAAACTCACATGTCAAGACTTGATCCATCCGCTGTTTTTGTTGATGTAATCCTTCCGCTACCGGTGGTGCAAACCTATACGTATCAAGTACCTGAGGAGATTTCACCAAAGGTGAAAAAAGGGGTGCGCGTTGTGGTGCCTTTTGGAAATAAGAAATTATATGGAGCAATCGTCTATAAGGTCCATGACCAGGAGCCGAAGAATTATATCGCCAAATCCATAATCTCTCTCCTCGACTCAAAGTCAATTGTAAATTCCAGGCAATTCAAATTATGGGAATGGATCTCATCCTATTATATGGCTTCAATTGGAGAAGTGATGAATGCTGCCCTTCCTGCAGGGCTTAAATTATCAAGCGAGTCCTCTTTATTGTTGAACCCCTCTTTTAATGGTGATTATTCAAAATTGAATGATAAAGAGTATCTAATTGCTGAAAGTCTTTTAACTCAGAAGGAATTGAGCGCTAATCAAATACAATCCATACTTGAGTTAAAAACAGTATATCCGATCATGCAATCCCTACTCGAAAAGAAAGTTGCTTTGATCAAAGAAACATTAAAAGAACGTTATAAACCAAAACTCAAAAGCTACATTACTATAAACAAAGAATTTCAAAGCAAAAAGAACATTGATAAGGCATTTGATCTTCTTTCGAGAGCTCCCAGCCAGTTGAACTTGCTGATGACCTTTATAGAACTTGTGGATACCAAAGGAGAGATGGAAAAGGGGGATTTGCAAAAGGAAGCCAAAGTTTCAGGTGGGCTGATCAACTCAATTGAAGCGAAGTCCATATTCAAAGTCGAAAAAAGAGAAGTATCAAGATTGATCGCTGTTGACAACCAAAAAAAGGGGCCAAAGAAATTATCCGCCATTCAGCAAAAAACACTTGACACCATTACAACCTCCTTCTTGAAAAAGAAGGTAGCCCTATTGCATGGCATTACTTCCAGCGGAAAGACATTGATATATGCAGAGATGATCAAAAGGATCATCAAGGAAGGGAAACAAGTATTATACCTGCTACCTGAGATCGCCCTGACTACACAGGTCATATCAAGGCTCAGGGAAATTTTTGGCGATAAGATCACCGTTTATCATTCAAAATTCAGTGATAATGAGCGTGTAGAGATCTGGGGGAAAGTGCTCAGAAAGGAGTACCTGATCATACTGGGAGCTCGTTCAGCGATCTTCCTGCCCTTTGTAAGGTTAGGTTTGGTGATCATTGATGAAGAGCAAGATTCTTCTTACAAGCAGTTTGACCCTTCCCCTCGATATCATGGTCGCGATTCAGCCATATTCCTGGCCTCCATCCATAAGGCAAAGACACTTCTCGGCACCGCAACACCTTCTATGGAAAGCTATTATAACACTTTGACCGGAAAATATGGGATCGCAGAACTTACAAAGCGATATGGGGATATCCAGCTCCCGGAAATTGTGGTGGAAGATGTTAAAAGAGCTCGCAAGAAAAAACAGCTCCATTCTCATTTTACTCAAAATCTATTGGACAGGATTGAAACAACATTAGCAGCTAAGAAACAGGTGATCCTCTTTCAAAACAGGAGAGGATTCGCACCATTTATGATGTGTGATGATTGCCATTGGATACCCAAATGTGTGCACTGTGATGTTAGCTTATCATACCATAAGAATAATCACATATTGAAATGCCATTATTGTGGCTACATCACACAGCCGATTAATACCTGCGAGAACTGCAACAGCAATAAAATGCAGGTTCAGGGATTTGGCACTGAGAAGGTGGAAGATGAGTTGCAATTGCTTTTCCCGGGGGTCATTATCTCAAGAATGGATGTAGATTCAGCAAGAACAAAAACAGCTCTTAACAAGATCATCAGTGATCTTGAGAATGGATATGTTGATGTATTGGTGGGTACCCAAATGGTGACAAAAGGATTGGATTTTGAACATGTAAACCTGGTTGGAGTTCTTAGTGCTGATCAACTATTGAATTATCCGGATTTCAGAGCTAACGAAAGAGCTTTCCAGTTAATGGAGCAAGTGAGCGGAAGAGCCGGTAGAAAAGGAAAAAAGGGAATAGTTGTCATCCAAACCCTCCATCCTGAAGATAACATCATTGGTTATGTATTAAACCATGACTACAAAGGATTTTATAAGAATGAAGCCATCCAAAGAAAGAACTTCGGTTACCCACCCTATAGCAGATTGATCAAGATCACCTTGAAACATAAAAAGGAATATTTAGTTGAAAAAGCAAGCGTTGCCTTTGTCAAAAAGCTAAGAGAACTATCTGTCAAAACGATCCTTGGCCCGGCACCTCCACCAGTCCCCAGGATAAGAGGATACTATTTGAGGGACATACTTATTAAATTGGTGAAAGATTCTGAAGAGATAAGAACAAGCAAAGAGAAAATTTACGAAACCATCGATCATCTATCTAAGGATAGTGAGATCCGTTCTGCCATCATACAACTCGATGTGGACCCGATGTAATGCTGAATAAAATTTCTAAAAAGATTTATCTAAAAGATACTTTTCAAATCGTTATTTTTGATAGCTTATTTGAAAAATAAATACTCATTTATGAAAGTATATATGCAAAATTTCATCATCCTATTAGCTTTAGCTGCCTCATCTACACTCTATGGCCAAAAGACATTAGAGCTTAAAGAGGCTGTCCTGGAAGGGAGAAAGACACTGGCCCCAAAGAAATTGTCAAACTTGAAATGGATCAAAGGGAGCGACAGCTATTCTTATACTGTAAAAAAAGGGAAACAGGAGTTTCTCATGAAAGGAAATAAGGACAGGGAAGATACCTTGTTAAGTCTAAAAGACCTGAATCAAAGTATCAACCAGCCGGATAGTCTGGCGTTGAAATCCATGCCAAGTGTTAGATGGGTGGCGGAAGGGTCATTTATTTTCTTTCACCAACATAAAGTGTATCAATATTTATTAAATAAGAAAAACAGCACTGTTGTTCTGGAATACGATACGAAGGCCGGACACCTTGACCTGGAGAAAAAGAACTTACACCTTGCTTATGTGAAGGATAACAATGTGTATGTTACCACAAATGACGGGAAGAATGCCCAAATAACATATGACTCCTTACCCGGTATCGTTAACGGACAGGCAGTGCACCGTTATGAATTTGGAATTTCTAAAGGTATCTTCTGGTCCTCAAAGGGCACCCATATTGCGTTCTACCATAAGGATGAACAAATGGTCACTGACTATCCCCTTGTGAAAGTAAATACCACACCTGCCAAATTAAAAATGATAAAATATCCAATGGCAGGGGGCGTGAGCCACCATGTTAAAGTAGGTATCTATGACCTGAGATCAGGAAAAACTATTTTCCTAAAAACTGGAGAACCCCTTGAGCAATATTTAACCAACATATGCTGGGGGCCTAATGATAAATACATTTACGTGGCAATACTGAATCGAGGGCAAGATCATATGCAATTGAATCAATATGATGGCACCACCGGGGAATTCGTTAAAACTCTTTTTGAAGAAAAGAATGATAAATATGTGCACCCTACCCACCCTATGTATTTTATCGAAGGCAGGGAGGGGGAGTTCATTTGGTTTAGCCAGCGCGATGGCTTTGAACAACTCTTTCTCTACAACACCGATGGGAAGCTGATCAAAAAACTCACAAAAGATCAGTGGGTAGTAAAGAGTATCCTGGGTCTGAATAAAGAAAAGACAAAACTTATTATTACAGGCACCGGTACAAATCCTACCGAAACACACATTTTTTCCATCGACCTTGCCACATCCAATATGGAGCAGCTAACAAAAACAGCCGGCTATCATTATGGCCAACTGAATTCTGAAAGCAACTACATCCTCGATAGCTATTCAAGTTTAAAGATCCCAAGGGTGATTCAAATAATAGACATTGAAGGGCGACAGGTAAAAGAGTTGTTAAAAGCTGAAGATCCTTTAAAAGAATACAATATAGGCACTACGTCACTATTTACCATTGACGCAGAGGATGGAACTCCAATGTATTGCAGAATGATAAAGCCCAATGATTTTAATAAGAAAAAGAAATATCCCGTTCTGGTATATGTTTATGGCGGGCCAAATGTTCAACTGCTCACAAATTCCTGGCTCGCCAGGGCGCCCTTGTGGATGCATTATATGGCCAATAAAGGATACATTATTTTTACCTGTGAAAGCAGAGGATCCTACAATAGAGGATTGGAATTTGAACAGCTCACATTCAGAAATTTAGGAACCCTTGAACTTCAAGATCAGCTTACAGGTGTCAACTATTTACATTCATTGTCCTTTGTAGATACTTCAAGGATGGCGGTGCATGGCTGGAGTTACGGTGGGTTTATGACCACAGGATTAATGTTAAGAACACCGGGGACCTTCAAGGTCGGTGTAGCAGGGGGCCCTGTAATAGATTGGCGATTTTATGAAGTTATGTACACCGAAAGATATATGGATACTCCAGAAGAAAATCCTGAAGGATACGATAAGGCCAACCTTATGAATTATGTAAAGCAGCTGAAGGGAGACCTTTTGATGATTCATGGGACTGTTGATGACGTAGTTGTTTGGCAACATAGTTTGGCATTTGTGAAAAAGTGTGTTGATGAAGGGGTTCAATTAGATTACTTCATGTACCCCGGGCACCCGCATAATGTCAGGGGAAAAGATAGGGTGCACCTGATGCGTAAGGTGCTTGATTATATAGAAGATCACCTGAAATAGTTTATTATTTCCGTTTAGAATAATTTTTTAATAAACGGTCAACTTTATTGAGGACTTGTCAAATCTAAAATCAGCATTCGTTAATCGATGTTCCTTATTCATTTTAATATTCGCCTTATTTTTTAGCATTTTGAATTTTGAATGTCGAATATCCCTGCCTTCACCTGGCCGGCTACGGGCAGACAAGAAACACCGATTTAAGATATTAGATTGATTATGAATTTATTCTTCAAGCCTTATTGGTGTTATCACCTGTAATTGTAAAGAAATATAGAATATTGAACGCTGAATATCGAATGTTGAACTTCTCCAAACGAGCGTGGATGCTCGCTTGTGGGATGGAGTAGCGATGAACTCGAAACTTTGAACTTTGAACTTTCCAAAGAGGGGCGCTTATTAATCCAACACAATCGTAACTGTAACCGGGTCATTGCAGCCTTTGGGAGTGAATTCTATCCAATTATATCTAGTTTCGCCACTATGTCCGGAATCATTTGCTTTTTTGAAATCTTTATATCCTAAACCCCAAATTAAATAAGTTACTTGCAATCCAGTTTCGTAACGACGCGAATAATTCTCGGCTCCAAAAAAAAGAGTGTTAACATAAAATGTATCAATCAACTTATTTGTAAACGGGCCAATTATAAATTTAGGATCAAGTTGAGATCCTTTTACACCATAGAACAATGTATCATTCGGAGAAAGAGCAGAATCTTCCTCAAGATATATTATCAATGGAGCTTCTTCATCCATTACAATATCTATCTCAATATCCTTGGAAATAGGAATCCCCTTAATTTGATAGC
>CAZNGA010000027.1:0-39196 GCA_964572485.1 uncultured Chitinophagales bacterium | reverse complement strand
ACAGTTTTCGTCCGAGTAAAGAGTTCTCCATATGTCCCGCTATAGCTCTTATTGGTTGCGTTTGTAATTGATAGGGATGCATAGCTAATGTTATAGGGATCCGGACTATTCTCAATATCATAATCACTACTGCCTGAGATCATATAATCTGCTCTGGTAGGGTTGATTATAGGCATGCCATCATTATGGTAGGCAATGATTCCGCAATCAGCATTTGTCTCATATTCAAAACTGCTACTTTCGCCTGAGGAAAGATCCTGAATAGCAAAAACCGGTACATTAGGAACACTAACGTTGAATTCTGACCCATCTCCCTCGATAGAACCTGGGATATAACTCATACCTGTTGGAAGTACAACACTCACAAGGATATCAGTGACATCCGTTCCTGATATATTATTGACGGTAACCTCAAACTCATTTTCCGGTTCACAAACGCTTATAGATATTGGTACGTCAGTATTTATCGACAAATTATTGCCTTGAGAGTAAGCAAGGGTTGAAGAAAAGCCACAGACGAGCACTATCAGAAATTTATAGCACATCCATTTACTTTTGTTAAAAAACCACATTGTTGTATTATTCATTATTGTATTACATACAATGTTACACTGATGTGGGTCAAAAAGAACTCCTATAAAGAGGAAGAAGGTACTAGTGTAAGATTTGAGGCTATTATGTTATTTAAGAGGATATTTTTGTTTACTACAATAATTCGGCAAATTCAGTACTTTTGAAGATTAAAGGACAATTTTGAATTCAAATCTTAAAAAATAGGCGTTTTGTACGGAATTTGTAATCTGTGTGTAATCCCTATCAGGCGTGACCCTGCCGACAATAGTGAAATGGTTTCGCAGCTACTATTTGGCGAATCATTTAAGATAATTGAAGAAAAGGATCAATGGGTGCATATTTGTGGTTCTTACGACGAATATACCGGATGGATCGACAAAAAGCAGTTTCATCCCATCAGCGAGACCTTTTTTGATCATGTTGTGAAAAATAATGGAGCGGTGACCACCGACCTAGTACAATTGGCGATTTACAAGGGAACGCATATCCCGGTGTTAATAGGTAGTAATTTACCTGAATTTGATGGAAAGAATTTCCTACTGGACCAGGAAGAGTATAATTATTTGGGCAAGGCGATACCAACCAACGATCCTTCTGATAAAAGTTTGATACGCCAATATGGTTTGCAATATCTCAATGGTCCCTACCTTTGGGGTGGGAGAACCCCTTTTGGGATCGATTGCTCTGGATTTACACAAATGGTATTTAAATTAATTGGAATTCCTCTTAAAAGAGATGCCTCCATGCAGGTTGAACAGGGGGAGATCGTTGGTTCATTGCAGGAAGCCACTGAAGGTGATGTCGCTTTCTTTGCGGATGAAAATGGGAAAGTGACCCATACCGGAATAATTTTGAAGGATCAGAAGATCATTCATGCTTCCGGCAGCGTTAAGATCAATAATATTGATGAGCAAGGGATCTTAAGTAATGATATGCAAGATCATACCCATACACTTTCTGCTATCAAAAGGTTGTAAATATTGATGAAAATACTATCTGCATCACAGATCCGTGAGATTGATGATCATACGATCAGGAATGAGCCCATTCCTTCCATTGACCTAATGGAGCGGGCTGCAAAGTCGTTATGTGAATGGTTTGTGCAACAATTTGACAACAATACTCCTGTCAAGATATTTTGTGGGATAGGCAACAATGGTGGGGACGGCCTTGCATTGGCTCGAATGTTACATAAAAAGGAATATCAAGTGAAGGTATTTGTTGTCAGATATAGCACTCAATCTTCTGAAGATTTCCAGGTCAATGAAGAGCGCTTGCAAGAGATCAAAGACATCCCCCTCATTGATCTTGACGAACAAAGTGTGTTCCCCGCCTTGAATACAAACGATATCATTGTTGATGGATTGTGGGGTTCCGGCTTAAACAGAGGTATTGAAGGCTTTTCTAAGGGGATCATTCAACACATCAATGATTCAGGAGGTACCATAGTGTCTGTTGATATTCCTTCCGGATTGTTTGCTGATAAGCACTCCGATGGCCTTACTATTAAGGCCTCATATACGGTATCCTTCGAAGTTCCCAAATTAGCTTTCATGTTTCCTGAGAATTTTGAAGCTGTAGGAGAATGGTCTGTTATCCCCATTGGATTAGATAAGAACTTCATCGCAATGCAGGAAACCGGTAACGAATATCTGGTCAAAGAGGATATACAGAAGATCATAAAGCAAAGAAAGAAGTTCGATCACAAAGGCACCTATGGCCATGCACTGGTCATTGGTGGAAGTCTTGGGAAAATGGGCGCGGCAGTGCTTGCAGCTGAAGCTTGTCTGCGAGTTGGAACAGGATTGGTCACTGCCCATGTCCCGGCAGGCAGTAATGAAATTCTACAAAGCGCTATTCCCGAAATAATGGTCAGCTTGGATGAGCATCCGAGTCAATTCTCCAAAATCCCTGATATCAGTAAATATAATGCAATTGGAATTGGGCCCGGGATTGGCACTGAAGAACCTACACCAACTGCTTTATCATCTCTGTTAAAAGGTGTAAAAGTTTCTTTGGTGATAGATGCTGACGGCATCAATATTCTTGCAGAACATAAACAATGGTTGGAACAAATACCTGAGAACAGTATTCTTACCCCCCACCCCAAGGAATTTGAGAGATTGTTGGGAACCACCAAAGATAATTTTGAAAGACAACAGGTGCAAATCGCTTTTTCAAAAAAATATAAGGTCTTTTTAGTATTGAAAGGAGCTCAAAGCGCGATCACCTGCCCCGATGGGACCTGCTACTTCAATTCCACCGGTAATCCTGGGATGGCCACTGCAGGCAGCGGGGATGTGTTAACAGGTATTATTACCGGGCTTTTGGCGCAGGGCTACACACCAGGTGAAGCGGCAAAACTTGGGGTCTATTTGCATGGATTTGCAGGTGACCTTGCAGTTAAAAAAGGTACCATGGAAACCATGATCGCCGGAGATATTATCAGCCATTTGCAGGATGGTTTCAAAGAGCTGGGAAGTTGATCTTATATACCCTCATTATTGGACCACCAATTTCTTTACTAAATGTTGGGTTTCCGTAGTTATTTTCAAATAATAGATGCCCTTTGTATAAGCAGAAAGGTCTAAATACTTAATACTCTTATCTATTATAGCCACTTTGTTAGAATACAATAGCTCACCTCTGATCCCGATCAATTCTATCGTCACAGATTTTAAATTCATGTCCCCAACATTAATGAACACTTTGCCAACGGTGGGATTCGGAAATATGGTGAGCACACCATTACTAATTTCATGGATACCGATGCAGGTATCAACGGTAACTATAATTGTATCATAACCTATGCAGCCATTTGTATCCATAACAGCTACACCATATGTTCCACTGTTTTTAACGAAAATTGTCCGGGTGGTTGAGGCGGTCGACCACAAATACGAGAAAAATCCGGCTCCACCATCCAGAAGCAGGGAATCCCCTGCGCAAATAAGTGTATCCTTACCCAGAAAAACTTGAGGTAAGGGATGTTCAGTGACAACTATAGTATCATAAGCATAACACCCATAAGCATCTTGCACTCTTACACTGTAAGTACCTGATGAATAAACATTTATCGTTTGGTTATTCCAGCCTGTTGACCATAAATAATCAGTAAAACCAGGCCCTGCATTAAGAGTAGTGTATTTGCCATCACAGAATGATTGATCCGGGCCCAGGCCAACAGTTGGGTTACTCACTAAAATGATGATCGTATCCGAACTGATGCATCCAACAGAGTTCACTGCGATCACCCAATATACACCTACTGAATCAACAACTAAAGATTGACCGGTAGAACTATCCGACCACAAATAGGAACTAAATGATGGCCCTGCATCTAATATCATGGATGCTCCGGAGCATAAGGTTGTATCATTGCCAAAATTGATATCCACCACCGGTTTAATCATCAGATTGATCGAATCAGTGTCAGCACATGTATATATATCCTGCACAATAACGAAATAGGAACCTGTCGTATCAACTAACAATGTTCGGTTCATTGAACTATCTGACCATAAATAAGAAGCCAAATTCGGTCCACCATCAAGAGTAACCGAACCACAAACTGTATCATCATCTCCAATAGCAATATTCAGGCTGTCAGGATGACCAACCTGAATAGAGACCGATCGTTCACTAACACAACCATTACTCGTAGAATCCCACGCAGTGACCATATAGGTAGTAGTGGTAGTTGGCCATGCCATGGTAGCAGAATCATTAGGGTTTGATAAGTTGGTGGTGGGTGACCAGTTATATTCATTATTACTTGACGGGATCACCGGTGAAGAACAAAATTTAAATTTTGTTTCAGGAATACCTGTAACTGTAAAATTTGCATAGGGTAGCCCCATTGCTACAGCACACTGTGAGGAATCTGTCATGCTTTGGGTAACAATATACCTGCACAAGTTGGAATAAATTAATGTATCAAAGGCAAAATAGACATCATTGGATTGAAAGGTATTGGTGCAAAACTCGACTACCAGATTTGAAACACCATCCCAGACATAAGGGTTATCAAAGGTAAAGGTGTTCCATCCTGCAACAGCAGTGTATGAAAAAGGAGCCATTACTGTTGTCAATCCGGTTATAAATGTGGTATCTGCCGTGGTCCAGCCGGGGGATGAGGTACATCTCATTCTAATTTCCAGGTCATTTACCGTGCTACCCATTCCTGCGGCACAACGGAAACCTATGGCAGAGATCATATCATTGGCAACCATACCTATGCTCATCAAGTCACTTAGTGTGTAAAGTACCTGGCTTTTGAAAGCCCATCCTGTCTTGGCACCTGTCAGGTGCCCCATAGCTGTCAAATTAAAAGTAGGATAGTTTATCGAATCTGAAAGAGGGCTGCTGCAACTCCCTAATACAGTATCACAAGTGCTGCCAAAACCAAGCGTGGCCCTTAAACTCGTTGAATCCCCTGCACAGAGATAACTGCCATAAGGGCTGTCAATGGCAATGTGTAGAGAAGGTGGTGGTGGTTTCAAATTTATTTGTACTGTATCGCTCTGTAAGCAACCTCCATTATCAGAGATTACCGTATAAATAGTTGTATCCGTTGGAAATGCACTGGGATTAGCTATAGTATCTGAAGTAATTGAACCAGAGGGGATCCAACTATATGAATAGGTCCCTCCAATACTTGGAGTTGCCGTCAGTTGTGTCGTATCACCACGGCAGAGCAATCTGGTGGATGCGCTTGCAGTAACACTATAATTTGCGCCAACTATAATGGTAACAAAATCAGCTCCCGGGCAATTCGTAACTGTGGTGGTGTCTACTTCTACAGCATAAACAGTAGTGGTAATAGGGGCAGCCCACGGGCTGGCTAATGTATCCGGTTGGGTACTGACACCGGTTGAATCAAACAATCCTGCTGATGGTGTCCATTGATATGTAGCACCTGGGAGTATCGTACAGGAGAGTCTTGTGGTATCACCGACACATAGATTTGTGTTTGTAACGCTTGCCACTATAGATGGTGCAGTTCCTTTAACTATAACTTTAACAGTATCCTCTCTAACACAACCTGATGGAGCTATAGCAGTAACATAATAGTAGACCGAATCTAATGGTATAATAAATGGTTGCGCAAGCGTTGATTTTTGCAAAGGAGTTCCCAGTGTGGCAGTGGGCATCCATGAATAGCTATAAGAGCCGTAGGCAGTATCTTCAAGTGGAATATCAAGGGTGGCTACTCCGTTAAGACATATCGTAGTATCAGAAACAGCAGTCAAAGTGAATGGGGGTGCAACCGTGACAATAACAGTATCCGTATTACCGCATGCAACAGGTAGATTACTGGTCACCAGATATGTGGTAGTGATAGATGGATATGCTTGAGCGCTTGACTCACTCCCCACAATAATGGTATCATCACTGAAGTTACTACCTATAATAATAGGTGAATCTCCTGAAAGAACTGTCCAAACCAATGTATCTCCACCTGCAGCGCTTAATGTTTGAGGGATGCCGCAGTAAACCTTATCGTGGCCTCCATCTAAAGAATTTCCCACCCAAATATTAAAGCTATAATATTGAGACCCCAGTATAGGACAGCCATCATCCTGAATAGTTACCATCAGAACATTCAAACCAATATCTGCAGGGGAAGGCCGCCACCCAAAAAACCCGGTATCAGCCGGACAAACACAAGAATAGGAGAATGAGGCAGTTGGCATGTTATTAGTGTCGAGATTGGAGGTCATCAAAATATTATTCCCATTGTTATCGACAGCTACAAAATAGAAATATAGAGAGTCACCGGGGCATACATTCACGTCAAATGCTCCGGTTTTAACTCCATTTGTTACACCTTGCATACCGATTGCAGGATCTATAGTTGGCTGCTGATTGTTGCAATTCATCACATTAATCCACACATCACGCATGGTTGTACCTACTTTTGTCATTGTCCCATTTATCTCTCTCCACTCTTCAACCTTTACAACGATCATACAATTTTGCAGAATGGTTGGCTTCATTGTCATACGGCCTGTAAGTGAATCTATGGTAATTGATGGTAAAGAAATTATCGGATCAATAGAAGTGTATCCTGAAGCAAATGGGACATTTGCACCCGGACCGCTAAGTGAATTTATCAAGGAATAGGACAACGAATCACCATCAGTATCCACTGTACCCTGGTGGAAATTAAAGGTTTGATTTATACAGATATATGGTATTAGCAGAGAAGTATATGAGGGTGAATTATTCCAAATAGTATCTCCCGCTACGATGCTGTTGTTCATAGTAGCTTCAACATACTGGTTGCCAACACCTGCTAAGTTATCAATTCCAGTACTCCTGCAACAGTATGAATAACTAAAGACCCAGTCATCACAAAAGTTATTTTGCAGATCAATGGTGCCTATATAAAGATATTTTTCAACACCGGGAATGGAACCGCCATTGCAAGTACTATTCATCCCGCATAATGGAGATACCTCAGACCCACCCACAGGGTCAGGTTGGCGAACCAATGATATCAGGTAATTCTTGCCACATGAAGTGGAGACTGCGTTAGCTGTTAAGGGACCATTGGGTGCAGAAATACCTGCACAATCCCTGTATAATACTAGTGTTACCTGGAACGTATTTCCGGTTTGATGCTCATAACTGATCTCTACAGTTTTAATATGACCTGCATGCGTATATGTGCCAAGCAAACTGCAGAAACACAATAGTAATAGACAAACTCTAAAATCTATTGCTAAATATATATTCTTTAAGAAAATATAGGTAAAAACTGATTTCATAATGTACGATTTATAACAAATATGGGGTATTATTCTTTTAATATTATAGTAAATGATCAAGTGGTCAATATTAGATGATAAGTGGTTATAGTGAATATTTAAATGGATTTAGTAGTCATACTCATTGCTCGTAAATAGGAAAAATTATTAACCAGACCATTTAATGATGAAGCAATTTGATAATCGCTTATCAATAGATCATTGCTTCACCAATTTAGTCAATGTGCTCTCCCCATGGTGGTTGCGTAACCGCAATAAATAGATCCCTGTCCTTACTTCGGAAATGTCAATGACACTTTCATTCTTTCCTGGTGCTGCGATTATGCTCTGGATTAGGATCGTTCTGTTTAACAGGTCAACAACTTCAACTTCCACCTGATCATCACGGTTGCTGTTAAAGGTATATGTTACCTTGTCCTTGGTAGGATTAGGTTTTATGGAGATCAATTCAAAATTTACGCCGGTTATCTTGACAGCTATGATATTTGAATACCCGTAATTGTAATCATGATCAATTCTTAATATGCGGTAATAATTGATTCCTAATTCCGGATATGGATCAAGTAATTCATACACATAAGGTGCACCGGCTGCTTGCCTGGCTCCTATCTTTATAAATGTCACTCCATCCACTGACCGTTGAACTTCATATACCCTGGCATTGATCTCGCTAACTCCTTGCCACATGATAGTAACAGATCCGTTATTGTTGATTTTAGCTTTCAAATAGAGCAGATCAATAGGAAGGGCTACACCACTGGAGTTGGGAATCACTGCAAACCCCATACCTCTCTTCGCACTTTGCTGGATAACATTATTACATGTATCAGTGATTCCGGACATTGAATCCACCTTGATGATCCAATCTTCATCATACCCGATTGGGATGGGATTAGCGATCTTGATCCTGATCTTGCTTGAAGTATCATTGTTGCAATTTATGGTGGTAGCACTCACAATGCTATTTGCATCACATGCAGCAAAAGTGGTTGAACCGGTACAATCCAAATAGAAGTCTCCTCCATTTGAATCGACACTACTGCATAATATCGGTTCAGAGAATACCACATCAAAGGTCGTTGGTGTAATAAAGATAGCAGTATCATCTCCGGCCATCTGGGGAGGTGTTGATTCACATCCGTCACACCGGGCAACAAGGTCATCTTCTGCCGGACATGAACCACCTGTAACCAATACGGTATAGGTAGTAGGATTGGTTAATATCTTGACTTTAGGAGTAGAACTCGTGGGATCGTCCATATTTGTTCCCGGCGACCAGCTGTAGGTAAAAGTGCCCGGGGCTTCTCCTGCGGTGAATTGTATCACAGGATGCCATGTTATAGCAGCTCCGGCAGCGCTTGCGCATCCGGCGCCGGTGCCTTGCATACCCCCGTTATAACCCATCACACTGTTATAATCAAACCACGCATCATCTATTCCCGGGGAAGTACCGGTAAAGCATATATCTATCAGCAGCCTACTGCTCCCATCCCAATCAAAAGTATTCTGAAGAGTGATCTTGTTCATTCCCGGTCCTGTCACCGTATAATCTCCCGAAAATACTGTGGTTAAACCGGCCGGCGATTCCCATGCATTGCTGGTTAGCGCCCAAACAGGAGTGCAACTCATTTTAACAGTGTAATTGGTAAATGTTTCGTTCATTGCATTTGAGACCATAAATCCGATCTTGGTGATCACATTACCATTTGCAGACATCCCTGCGCTGATCATGTCACTGGCGCGGTAAAGCAATTGCACCCTGGCTCCGGATGTTTCTGTGCCTAAAAATGGGTTCGCATCTGAATTCCATGTACCCCCGGTGATCAATACATTATATCCTGCAATAGTTCCTCCGGCAGTAGTCCCATTAACACCACACGTTGATATTGATCCGCCTCCTGAAGGAGGTGTTATATTTGCCACTGTCGCTAGCAACTGTACCGAATCACTAAGGTCGCACTGCCCAACGGTATCTGCCGTAACAACAGGAAGATACGCTGTCATTGAAGCAGTATCTTTACATCCTAATCCATCAACAATCACTGTGTATAGAGTACTTGTGTCAGGGATCGCATATGGCTGGGGTAATGTATCAGGTTGATTACTGACAGGGCTATATAAAGTGTTGGCAGGTGACCATACATAGCTCACCCCCGCCGAAGCTATAGTTGTCAGTTGAATGGTATCACCTGCACAAATATTCGAATCTGCCATGGTGGTCACAATAGGCATCGTGTCCACTGTTACAATAACACTATCATATTTTATACACCCGGGCAAAGCTTCTGCGCTTACATAATAAGCAGTAGTTGTGGTTGGGAATGCATTCGTGGTGGATTGAGAACTACTAGATAAAGTACCGCCAGGCGTCCAGGAATAAGTATAAGAGGAATATGTAGTGTCTTCTGAAGGAATATATAAAGTAGCGCTATCTACTATACAAATTGCTGTATCTGAACAGGCATTTAAGGTAAAAGACGGCACAACAGTTACAGTTACTGTATCAATATTACCGTAAGCAGGTGGCAAGTTGCTGGTCACAATATAGCTGGTGGTAATAGAAGGGCTGGCAATTGGTGCTCTGCATGGATTACAGCTAAAGTTCCCTGTTCCACCGGTTGTATCAATAGGATCACCACCGGGTACGATTGACCAGGTAAACTGTGACCCGCCAACAGCTTCCAATTGAATAGGGGTGCCACAATAATATTGATCCTCGCCGGCATACGTTGTATTGGTCACATTAATAACAACAGAATAACTTTGACCTCCTAATATAGGGCAACCGTCATCCTGAGCAGTAACAGTCATAGTATGCAAACCGGTATCGGCAATGGTGGGCCGCCATCCAAAATATCCTGTGTCAACAGGACAAATACAAGAATACGAAAAGTTCGCATCAGGCATATTATCCGGCCCTAAATTGGTAGTTAATAATTGATTATTACCATTTGCATCAATGGCAACAAAAAAGAAAGAGACTGAATCTTCGGGTTGTACTTCTGCCTCAAAGGAATCGATTTTTACACCCCCGACAATACCTTGAATTCCTATTGAATCTAAAGCTGGTTGCACATTTGTACAGTTAAATACCGATATTAACATCTCATGCATTGCAGTACCAACTTGAATCATCGTCCCATTTACTTGGCGCCATTCTTCTACTTTGATTAAGAGTGCACAATACTGAAGCAAAGTAGGTTTCATCGTCATGTGGCCGGTAAGCGGATCAATCGTAATGGAAGGGCTGGATATAATAGGGTCAGACAGTGAATAACCAGCTGCAAAACCAATATTGAGACCCGCCGCACTTAATGAATTTATTATTGAGAACGACAATGAATCACCATCAATCTCAATGGTCCCTTGGCTGTGATTGTATGGCTGATTGATACAAATATATGGGGTAGGTAAACTTGTGAAAGTGGGTGAATTATTCCAAATAGTATCTCCGGCAACTATTTCATTATTCATAGTTGTTTCTACATATTGATTACCTAAACTTGCCAGATTATCTATTGCATTACTTCGGCAGCAATCGGCATAGCTAAATACCCAATCGTCGCAAAAATTACTTTGCAGGTCAATGGTGCCTTTATAATAGTACCTTTCGATACCCGGGTTGGTTCCACCACTACAAGTAGTCGTTGTAAGGGCTCCCACGCACATAGGGGACACCTCCGGCCCTCCAATTGGATCAGGTTGTTTTGCACATGAAATATTTACATTCTGGTTGCAAGCAATTGACTTTAAATTTATAGTGATCGGACCAACAGGTTCCGTAACACCCGCACAATCTCTATAGTAAATCAAGGTCACTTCAAAGACATTGTTACCCAAATGTTCATAATTGATCTCAAATGCCAATAAATGTGTGGCATTTACACTAGAAATGTGTAGGAATAATGCTATCAAACATAATAAAAAGATCCTTATTGTAAATAACGGCCTTAATATGCGTGTTTCTGATCTCATAATGTACGATTTATAACAAATATGAGACATACATCTAAATAATACAATATCTAATTATTAAGTGGCCGATATCTTAGGATAAGTGGCAGGGATCAATGTATGAACGGTAAGTGTAATAATGCTCATTTCTTCTCAATCGGGTGAAATATCTTATTCAATCGTTCTATCAATTCCTTCTTTCTATATCTTGAAACACTCAATTCTGAGCCATCAGTCATTTCAATGGCAGCACTTTTGCCCTTTATATATTTTGCCACGTGGTTCAGGTTGACCAAAAATGAGCGATGGATCCTAAAAAAAGTACCCAAAGGGAGAACAGATTCATATTCTTTGAT
Organism: uncultured Chitinophagales bacterium; assembly: GCA_964572485.1. Classification (GTDB taxonomy): domain Bacteria; phylum Bacteroidota; class Bacteroidia; order Chitinophagales; family CAZNGA01; genus CAZNGA01. The sequence continues at coordinate 27,540 of CAZNGA010000027.1, read as the reverse complement.
GTTCTTGCTTGCCATGATCTTTTTACCATCACTCATATAGAATAGCGTGTAGCTTCCTTGGCTCTCGCAACGCACGATATCACCAATCTTTAGCAACTCAAAACCCATTTGGGTTTGAATGGTTAGTTTATTTAACTTGTTGGCCATAGTATCATATTCGCACAATCAAGAAAATTTAGAAATCAGCCCCTATCCATTTTATGTTGGCGACTAATGTAATCGTAAAACCCTTTATAAAAAATATTGATTTATTGAGTGGTTACATTTTAATGATACATGGTAGCGTTGAGTTATTTAATGGTCAAAACAGCAAATAAGATCCGGTAGAATTTGGTTAACTTTATCATCATAAAATGAACATAATGAGTAAAAAAACTATTGTTGTACTCACCGGTGCAGGAATCAGTGCTGAAAGTGGCATCAAAACCTTTCGCGATTCAGGGGGATTGTGGGAGGGCTATGATGTCATGAAAGTAGCATCCCCGGAAGGATGGCAAGAAGATCCGTCGGTGGTTATTGATTTTTATAATAAAAGAAGAAAGAATGTTACAGATGCACAGCCCAATGAAGGGCATAAAGCATTGGTTAGATTAGAAGAAAAATTCAATGTAGTGATCATCACCCAAAATATCGATGACCTGCACGAAAGGGCCGGGTCATCAAATATCATTCATTTGCATGGGGAGGTAACAAAGATCAGAAGCAGTAAAGACCCTGATCTGTTATATGACTGCAAGGAGGATTTAAAGCTAGGTGATAATTGTAAACTGGGTAGTCAATTGAGGCCCCATGTGGTTTGGTTTGGGGAAGCTGTTCCGATGATGGAAGTGGCCGTTGAAGAAGTACGTAAAGCAGATCATATAATGATCATCGGTACTTCTATGGTTGTTTATCCGGCTGCCAGCTTGATCAATTTTGTGGGAGATGAGGTAGCTAAATATTTCATCGATCCAAATATCCCTGAAATGAGTTATATCCCCAATTTACAAACTGTAGCAGAAAATGCATCTACCGGCGTCCCTCAAGTAGTGGCTCAACTGCTTGCTCAATAAACAAAACCAAAACTAGTATTTATGATCGACCAAAGTAATCCATGGGAAACTATTTCCAGTAAAAATATTTATGAGAATGACTGGATAGAGATCATAGAAGATGAAGTACGTAATCCTAATGGGCAACCCGGGATCTATGGGAAGGTACTCTTCAAACATCTGGCCATTGGCATTGTCACCCTGGATAAAGATCGCAATAGCTGGTTAGTTGGCCAGTTTCGCTATCCCATAGGTCAATACAGTTGGGAGATCACAGAAGGGGGCGGAAAGCTTCAATTGGATCCTTTAGCATCAGCAAAGAGAGAATTGATGGAAGAAACAGGTATTAGTGCTGATAAATGGACCAAAATCCAGGATCTCCACATCTCCAATTCATGTACCGATGAAATAGGGATCATATATGTTGCCCAGGAATTGACATTTGGGCAATCGCAACCGGAAGAGGATGAAGTCCTAGAGGTAAAAAAACTTCCATTTGATGAGGTCTTTGGAATGGCTAAGAATGGGGAGATCACTGATGCGCTCTCTGTGGTTGGGATCTATAAAACAAAATTCCTCATTGATAACAACGAATTATAGTGTTTTGTGATCATCGATAAAAGTGATATCATACCCTTCCAACTCCTTTAACACAGGATCGTAAATCTCTTTACTGACTGGGATCTGTAATCCTTTTAACTTTATGGTACCAGTAAGTATCAGCTTTACTGCAATACCAATAGGCAATCCAACTGTCTTTGACATAGCCGTATAGTCATGGTTCTTGCCGATGACCCCCATGGATGAAATGATCTGTTCCTTTCTATCATCGAGCATATATTCAAACTGGTGCTGCATTACGATCATATCTTTATCGTTGGGTTGCAAACTCCATTTGTTTTCCAAAATGTGCTGTAATATCTGTGCCGGAGTGGCATTCTTAAGACCGATCTTTTCATCACTGAAGAGACCGAGCCAGCTCAATTTTTCCATTTCCTCTCCATCCGGATCAATATTTACATATTTCGCCAATTTGGCTTCAATTGTTTGGTTGAGTCGGTAGAGTAGAAATGTATTGACAAATTCCCTGTAAGACATGTTTTCTGAGTCTTCAATGGTGTAGGTGCTGTCAGTCATCCCTAATTGAACAAAAATATTCCACGCCCTACAAAAACCGGGTCTGCGAAGTGTTCCTCTGAAAATAGTAGGTATATCATTAAGACCATATCCTTCACGATACGACAACGAATCCCTGTTCGCATAGGCCTCAAAAGTGCCAAAATCAAGGATATCAACTTTTTCCAACCTATTAAATACGTTATGGTAGGGAATATATTTGTACCGATTGTTCTTGATATATTGAGCTACCCCCTGCCCTGCCAATACTACATTTCGCGGATTCCAAGTGAATTTATATCCCCATGGATTATTGTCACTTTCAGGAGCGATCAATCCTCCGGTAAAAGATTTAAAGGATGTCAGCGTTCCCCCCTCTGCTTTGATATCATCTATTATTTTCTTTGCCGACATATGATCGATCCCGGGATCCAGGCCGATGGCATTCAAAAAGATCAGTCCATTGGCTTTTGCCTCCTTGTCAAGGTCAGCCAGCTTTTCCTCTATGAGCACTTCCAAGGGTTTGTCATCGCTTTCACCAGGGTTTACCATACTTTTTGTATAGGACGCGGTTACCAAACTCTTTTTTAATTCCAGGCACTCAGATGCAACCAAACTGTGAAATCTAAAGGGCAGCATTGATATGACAATATCAGCTGATGCAATGGTATTTTTCCTTTGAGATGGGTCCAGTACATCAAATGACATAGACTTTCCTTGGCTTCTTCCGTTGATCTTTTGATCTGCCAAAGCAACATCCCCATCAGCTACTGTTACTTCCCATTCAAATTGGGCTGCCTGTTCCAACATATAATCGATCAGGTCAGTAGTTGACCTCCCGGCACCCAGTATGAGGATCTTGTTCATTGATTAGTTCTTGAAATAAACTACACCATTGTATTGTGGGTAAACAGATAGGGTAAGCAATAATAATAGGTCATATCTTAAATCCCAACTTCATAAATTCATCCAGCTTCATTTTAACATTATCATCCTGCAATGCCACGATCCTTGCTGCAAGAACAGCCGCATTTTGAGCGCCGGCTTTACCAATCGCTAAGGTCCCTACCGGAATACCAGGGGGCATTTGGACAATAGAATACAAAGCATCAACACCACCTGACATCCCACCTTCCAGTGGCACTCCCAATACAGGGAGTTGAGTATGTGCGGCAATAACGCCAGGTAAAGCAGCAGCCATTCCAGCTGCGCCAATAATACAACTAAACCCGTTTTTCTGTGCTTCTACGGTATGTTCCTTTACTTTATCAGGATCTCTATGGGCGGAAGCAACGATCATTTCTGCTTCAATGCCAAACCATTCCAGATACCTCTTTGATTCTTTCATAACAGGCTCATCGGACGTGGAACCTAATAAGATCAATACTTTTGGCATATAATGCTCTTTTATTGGTGAAATTCAATAAGTGATTATGAAGACAAATGTAGCAAGAAAAAGAAAATACAACGACTAAAATCTACCAATAATTTTAAAATTCACCCTCCTGGAGGTTAGGAAGTTCGGCATAGCATAAACGGTATTTGAAATGTCTTTGACCCACAGGTAGGAAACTGTATTCGCAACACCTAATAAGTTGAAAATTTCCAAACTTGCCCAGATAGATGTAAACTTTCTAAAAATGTTTCGGGAAGGTTGTTCTTTGCTCCCATCTAATAATAGAGCTGAAAACCCGATATCTACCCTACGATAGGGTGGGATGCGCAACGTATCCTTCTGTCTTTCATGGTCCGGTGGGCCAAAAGGGAGTCCCGAACCAAATAAGAAATTGAGATGCACCTTGAAATTCTTATTATTTGGGAAATAATCCTGAAAGTACATCCCCACATTCAACCGCTGGTCCGTTGGACGAGGGATGTATCCTACTTCCACGGTATCACCATTCTCTTGTACAGTAAAATCACCATCGATATCCTCTTTTGTTTCCATAACTGATATACTGATCCAGGAATCAGCATCATCGACAAATTCACCGTAAAGTCTCATATCTATACCTGCAGCATAACCATGGGCGCTATTTTCTCCAAAATAGCGAATTCTCACATTATCATATTCATAAGGTATCAGGTCAGACAATTTCTTATAGTAGATTTCAGCAACGAGTTTGAAAGGCCTCTTCAATGTTTCAAATTGGTAATCAGATCCAAAGACAAAGTGGATAGATTTCTGTGCTTTAACATTTGTATTGATATTGCCTGCAAGATCTCTTAACTCCCTGTAGAAAGGCGGTTGATTGTAGTATCCTGATGCAATACGAAATACTATATCCTTTTTCCAATTTTTCGGCTTAAATGAAAATTGCATCCTTGGGCTTACAAGGAGTTCGTTATTCAGATCCCAATAACTGACCCTTGAACCACCGGTAAGATTCAATTCGTTTGAATCGGATAAGCTCCATGTATCTTGTATATACCCTGAGTATCTGTTGGACTCCAGGTCAAATTTTGATTTTGTTACTGAGGCCAGCATTACCTCCTCATTTGAAAAAGGCAGAGAATATCCTGCTGAATCTAAACGGCCCCATTCGCTGAGCTTATCATTGATGATCTCATGCTGCATTCTCACACCCCACCTGAAATAATGCTTCTTTGAAGCAACAAATCCCATTTGACCAAAATTTGCCACCCAGGCTTCCAGGTCATTCCTTGCCCAATTGTGAAAAGTGCCTACACCAAGATTAAAGGCACTCTCCCCAAAATCATCCTTGCCAAAACTTGTTTCCACTTCGTCAAGCCAATATTGGCCAATGATATCAAAAGCTTCCCGCTCTCTAGTATAAAATCCTGATGCCAACCATTTCAATTGAAACTTTGAACTTGGCTTGTAGATGATTGCCGTTCCTCCCATCATGGATTGAAATTCATCAACCTCTTGTCCCTCAAAGTAAACACTTAACCTGATCACTCTGTTGACCACCCCGGTCGTCGTGATCCTTTCTTCTGGCACAAAGCGAAACAGATTCCTGGAATAATTGGCGATAAACTCCAGTTCCCAATCTGTGGTTAGATCATACACCAAATAAGATTGAATATCTGTAAATGAAGGCCTGTAGTCTCCTTTTTCCTCTAATGAGCTTAAAAGATACTGATTTGACTTCTGTCGAAATCCAAGGACATAATGGAAGCGCTGATTGACATTACTACCTTCTAAATGAAATGAGCCACCCAGCAAGCTTAGTGATGCGGATCCTCCAAACTTCCTTGCCTTTTTATAACGGATATCCAATACTGAGGACATCTTATCTCCATATTTCGCCTGAAATCCGCCTGATGAGAATAGAACATTCCCAACAAGGTCGGAATTGACAAAACTAAGGCCTTCCTGTTGTCCTGACCGTACCAAAAATGGCCTGTAGATCTCAAAGTCATTTACATACACCAGATTCTCATCATAATTGCCTCCTCTGACGGAATATTGTGTACTGAGCTCATTACTTGAAACAACTCCAGGTAAGGTTTTAAGGATTCCTTCGATCCCTCCTGTTATTGTTGGTATTTCTGTAACACTTTGGAGTGGGATCTTCACCATGCTTACCTGATTTCTCATTCGATCCTTTTCTATGACTGTTGGCGGTAATTGAAAAGCTTCACTTTTCAGAGAAACATCTACTCTGTATTTCTCATCCGGTTTCAACATCACATGCTTTTGCTGTGTAGTAAATCCCAGAAATGAAATGGCGATCTTAATGGTCTTTCCGGCAGGAATTTCCATGGAATATTTCCCGTTTTTATCGGTAACGGTGCCTTGATCTCCTCCAACAACGGCAACATTCACAAATTCCAACACCTTTCCTTCCTCGTCCTTTACTTCACCATAGATAGTAGCTGTTGGCTGCGCAAACAATAAGGTGTAGAATAAGATGGAGAATATACTGAGGATTGCTTTCTTCATGCTCCAGAATAACGCAACTTATACTTGAATAGTATTGACGTTAATATGCTTAAGCTCTTTAATAGTATTTACAGGATCATCAGACCCAAACACGGTGCTTCCTGCTACTAATACATCAGCACCTGCTTCAATAATAGACTTTGCATTATCCAAGGTGACTCCCCCATCCACTTCAATTTGAGCTGGACCCTCTTTTTCATCAACCAGTTCTTTCAAACTTTTCAACTTATCGATCGAGCTTTTAATGAACTTTTGGCCGCCGAATCCCGGATTTACGGACATCAGTAAGGCTACATCGATAATTGAGATCACCTCCTTTAAACAACCTACAGGTGTATGTGGATTTATAGCCACCCCGGCTTTCATGCCAAGTTCCTGAATAGCCTGAACAGTACGGTGTAAATGGCCTCCACCTTCATAATGAATGGTAAGGATATCTGCTCCGGCAGCTTTGAAATCCTTCAAATACTCTTCCGGCCTTTCTATCATTAAATGTACATCAAGTGGCTTTTTGGCAACTTTCTTGATCGCAGAGATAATTGGAAAGCCAATACTCACATTTGGCACAAAGGTGCCATCCATCACATCACAATGGATCCAATCAGCTTCACTATTGTTAATGAGTTCTATTTCTCTTTCCAAGTTCCCGAAATCGCATGATAGAATAGAAGGGGCAATCAAATGGTTCATTTCTGATCAACTTGTAATAATGGTTACTAAGGTAAAATTTATCTTCGATTTATTACTTATAAAACAAAAAAAAAGGTTCAACATAGTTCAACCTGTAATTAAGAAATCAGAACGAAATGAATTGAGAAAGTGTAATGGGTCAGTTATTTCCTGATTTAACCAAGATATATTTTAAGAATTCTACTGCTTGATGCTTTTCTCAGTCTGCGAATGGCTCTCTCCTTTATCTGCCTCACCCTTTCACGCGTAAGCCCAAATTTATCACCGATCTCCTCTAATGTTAAGCTCAAATTCCCCGCCAAACCATAATAGTGGCAAATGATATCGGCATCACGACTTGACAGAACTGCCAAGACTCTTTTCACTTCCTTCTTTAAGGATTCGTTCATTAGTTTATCATCCGGCAGGTCATTCTCATCTGTTTGCAACACATCCAAAAGCGTAGCATCCTCTCCATCGGAAATCGGTGCATCAAAAGAGATATGTTTGCCACTGGCATGCATTAAAGAGGCAACATCTGATAAATTGATATCCAGGACTTCTGCTAATTCATGTGAAGATGGTTCCCTTTCAAACTCTTGCTCTAAAAGCGTAAATGCTTTACTCACTTTGCTTAAAGAACCAATTTTATTCATCGGGAGTCTAACGATCCTTGCCTGTTCGGCCAAAGCTTGTAGAATAGTCTGCCTGATCCACCAGACAGCATAGGAGATAAATTTAAATCCTTTTGTCTCATCAAATCGACTTGCAGCCTTTATTAAGCCTACATTACCTTCATTGATAAGGTCACTTAAAGAAAGTCCTTGATTCTGGTATTGCTTAGCTACAGAAACGACAAATCGCAGATTTGCATTTGTCAAAGTAGAAAGAGCTTCTTTGTCCCCTTCCTTTATCCTTTTCGCAAGTTGAACTTCCTCTTCAGGAGTGATCAACTGAACTTTACTGATTTCAAAAAGATATTTTTCAAGGGAATCGTTCTCACGATGCGTGATTTGCTTGGTAATCTTAAGTTGTCTCATAAATCGAATGTGTTAACACTTCTCGCCAACTTATACGATTTCCAACTATGAATGTTACAAATTAAGAATAAACAGAGGGAAGAACTCCTCAGAAATTTCCACAGAGATTACTCTTTAGTAGAAGATTCAGTGGGTTTTTCTAATAGTGCTTTCCTGGATAGCTTACACTTGCCAGTCTTAGGATCTACTCCTATTAATTTCACCCTGAAAACATCTCCTTCGTTAAAAACGCCATCCATTGATTCTATCCGTTTATGGGATATCTCTGAGATATGCAATAGTCCATCCTTTCCGGGTAGGAACTCCATAAAAGCGCCAAAAGGCATGATATTTTTCACTGTGGCTTCATACTCCTTTCCTTCTTCAGGAACGGTGGTAATAAGGTCAATTTTAGCTAAGGCCTTCTTGATCCCTTCTCCATTCGTACTTAAAATAAGGATCTCACCTTTCCCATCAACTTCATCTATATGAATAGTAGTTTCTGTTTCTGCTTGCATTTCCTGAATGACCTTTCCTCCGGGTCCAATAACAGCACCAATAAATTCCTTATCAATGATAATTTTTTCAATTCTTGGTGCATGTTCTTTCAACTCAGGATTTGGCGTAGAGATCACCTCATTCATCTTATCCAAGATATGGGTACGTCCTGTCTTTGCTTGTTCCAGAGCTTTGCCAAGTAGTTCGTATGATAATCCGTCAATCTTAATATCCATCTGGCAGGCACATATTCCATTCTTCGTACCGGTCACCTTAAAATCCATGTCTCCTAAATGGTCTTCATCACCTAATATATCTGACAGAATAGCCACTTTGCCATCATCACCAGAGATGAGCCCCATTGCAATTCCGGAAACACCGCCACTTATTGGAATTCCACCATCCATAAGTGCCAGCGAGCCGGCACACACAGTGGCCATTGATGATGATCCATTGGATTCTAAAATGTCAGAGACCAACCTGATGGTATATGGGTTTTCCTCATCTGGAGGTAATACTCTCTTTAATGAGCGAAGGGCAAGGTTTCCATGACCAACTTCCCTTCTGCTTGGGCCTCTCATCATCCTTGCTTCTCCTACAGAGAATGGTGGGAAGTTATATTGTAACAGGAATCTATGATACCCCTGAACAGTCGCTGTATCTACAATTTGTTCATCCATCTTTCCCCCAAGAGTCAGGGAGGTTAATGACTGTGTTTCCCCTCTAGTAAAAAGAGCAGACCCATGAGCTGAGGGTAGATAGTTCACCTCACAAGATATTGGTCTTACCTCATCTAGTTTTCTTCCATCCAGTCTCTTCTGCTCATCAAGCATCATATCTCTGATCACCATTTTTTCAAGGTCCTTATAATAGGCGTTGATCATTTTTTCTTCCAGCTCATCTGTTTCAGCCAAAACCTCTTCTACTAACTGTACCCTGATCTCTTTGAATTTTTCAGAGCGGTCACTCTTAGTCAGTGCTCCTGAAGCCACTTTATAAATCTGCTCCTTAACAGTATTCACCTTTTTTCTTAATTCAACATTCTCCTCTTCAGTATCATACTCTCTTTTCGGCTTAATTCCACCCGCCATTTCAGCAAGTTCAAGCTGAGCCTTACACTGGATCTTTATCACTTCATGTCCGGCTTTAATTGCATCGATCAATTCATCTTCAGAGCATTCAGCCATCTCCCCTTCTACCATGAGAATATTATCTTCAGTAGCTGCCAGGATGATATCCAAAGTAGCTGTTTCAATTTCAGAGTTTAATGGATTCACGATGTATTTCCCATCATTCTTAATAACCCGCACTTCTGAGATCGGTCCATTAAAAGGAATATCAGAGAGTGTTAATGCAGCAGAGGCGCCAAAAGCAGCCAGTGAATCTCCTGCAATTTCAGGATCTGAAGAAATTAGTGAGATCAGCACTTGTGTCTCTGATTTGTAATCATCGGGAAACAAAGGGCGAAGGGCCCTATCCACGAGACGACTGACAAGAATTTCTGAATTGCCAAGTCGGCCCTCACGCTTAAAAAAGCCTCCAGGGATCCTGCCTGCTGCAGCATATTTCTCTTGATAATCAACAGAAAGTGGAAAATAGTCCAATCCTTCTCTCACTCCTTGTGCAGAAACCACTGTTGCCAGCAACATGGTTTTGCCCATTTTAACTATTACAGAACCATCAGCCTGTCTGGCCATCTTACCTGTTTCAATAGTAATTTCTTTACCATCGCCAAAACCAATTGTTTTGGTAATAACATCTTTACTCATAACTTATTTAATTTATACATCAACAATAAAGGGGGGGTATCACACATACACATGTGTAATCAAAACTTAGGATCACTTACGTAAGTTCAACTTATCGATAAGCTTTCTGTACGTTTCAATATCTTTTTTGGCAAGATATTTAAGTAACCTTTTTCTTTTACCTACTAATATCTTTAAAGAGCGTTCGCCTGAGTGGTCCTTTTTGTTATTCCTTAAATGCAAGGAAATATGATCGATTCGCTCTGAGAAAAGGGCGATGTTGCCTTCAACAGATCCGGTGTTTTTTTCTGAACCACCGAATTCTTTAAAGATCTTTGATTTTACTTCACTCGTAATACTCATCCTTTGGGAAATTTCCAATTATTTTTTATCCTCTTTAATTTTGCGCAAAGATAAGCAAATTATTCATTGTAACGAAAAAAACTTGTGTAAAGGGTTAAATTTTATGACGCAGGAATCGCTCAATGCTTAAATAATGTAAGTATTTCGCCGATCTTTTCTTTAATATGGTGCCGATGGACAATAAAATCCAGGAATCCATGCTCCAATAAAAATTCAGATCTCTGGAAGCCTTCCGGCAGATCTTTCTTTATGGTCTCCTTGATAACCCTTGGCCCAGCAAACCCGATAAGAGCATTGGGCTCAGCAATATTCAGATCTCCCAGCATAGCAAAAGATGCAGAGACACCTCCGGTGGTAGGATCTGTAAGAAGAGAAATAAATGGAAGTTTTGCATCTGATAATTGGGTCAATTTAGCTGCAGTCTTTGCTAATTGCATCAATGAAAAAGCAGATTCCATCATGCGGGCACCTCCTGATTTTGAGATGATGATCAAAGGGATCTTCTTTTTGATACAATAGTCAATTGATCTTGCAATTACTTCACCCACAACAGACCCCATGGAACCCCCAATAAATCCAAAATTCATACAGGCTACAAGGCATTCATGCTTTGCTATATTTCCCTTCCCCACACTTATAGCATCCTTTAAGCCGGTTTGTTTTTGAACATCTTTGATTCGAGTAGCGTAGGATTTAAGGTCAGTGAAATCCAAAAAATCCTTAGGGGTAAGATTAGTAAATAGCGCTTGAAAGCTGGACTTCTCAAAGAGTATTTGGAAGTATTCATCTGAGCTGATCCTAAAGTGGTGATCACATTTTGGGCAAACACCCATGTTCTCTTTCAACTCCTTGGCATGAATGGTCTGATTGCATCCATTACAATGCTTCCATAATCCATCGGGAGCTTCCTTTTTCTCCTTAGTAGAGGTAGTAACTCCCTCTTTTATTCTATTCCACCAACCCATAGTGACACAAATATAATAAATACCATTTACGGAAAAAATTATCTTCGTTTGGCAAAACTATGCCAGATCAATTTCTTTTGATAAGTAAACATCTTGAATGGTGTTCAATAAGGTAACACCCTCTTTCATCGGCTTTTGGAAAGCTTTTCGTCCTGATATCAATCCTGTGCCACCTGCGCGTTTATTGACAACGGCTGTAAAAGTAGCATCTGCAAGATCAGAGGCTCCGGATGATGCTCCTCCTGAATTGATCAAGCCTGCCCTGCCCATATAACAATTGGCCACCTGATACCGACAAAGGTCGATAGGATGATCAGAGGTAAGATCACTATAGACCTTTGGGCTTGTCTTGCCAAAGTTTATAGCTGTGAACCCATTATTGGAAGTAGGTAATTTTTGTTTTACGATATCTGCTTGTATGGTAACTCCCAAGTGGTTTGCCTGCCCTGTCAGGTCGGCGGAATCATGATAATCTGTTCCATCTTTCTTAAAATCAGAATTTCTCAGATAACACCAAAGTACCGTAGCCATTCCTAATTCATGTGCTCTTTCAAACGCCTCAGCCACTTCTACTATTTGAGCAGCAGATTCCTCTGAACCATAATAAATAGTAGCTCCAACAGCTGCAGCCCCTAAGTTCCAGGCTTCATCAACAGAACCAAACATGATCTGGTCAAATGTATTTGGATAGGTCAACAACTCATTGTGGTTGATCTTCACTATAAAAGGGATCTTATGTGCATATTTATTTGAAATTGAAGCCAACACCCCAAAAGTAGAGGCAACAGCATTGCATCCGCCTTCCATAGCTAACTGAACAATATTCTCAGGATCAAAATATATGGGATTTGGCGCAAATGAAGCCCCTGCACTGTGCTCAATGCCTTGGTCGACAGGAAGTATAGAAACATAACCTGTTCCCGCCAATCTACCATTATTGAATATTGACCCCAGGTTTCTCAGTACCTGTGAGTTCCTGTTGGAATCCTTTACTACCCTGTCAAGAAAATCCGGACCCGGTGTATGGAGGGTTGATTTATCGATAGTTTTACATTCATGCTTGAGTAAAAAGTCAGCTTTATCAGCTAAGTTATCTACTATTTTATTTGTTGCCATAAGGTTATCTTTTTAAGGAGTTGTACAATTTCAATTCAAGTTACAAAAGTAAGTAAACTATGGTAAATGCAATATGATTATTATCATTAATTAAGGAAAATCGGCATATCAATTACTATGAAGTATATAATGAGTCATTCTTCTCCTTCCATATAATAGTTCACCCTTACCAGGAAAAGTTGATCCAATACACCGAGGTATTTTGCTGCGGCATATGATAAAGAGAGCAAGCTTTTTTTATGGGCAGGGATATCCGGCAGTTTGCCTATCACTTTTACATACACGAAATTATCATTCATTGTATTGATCACCTTTATTATTTTCCCTCTTGGGGCATGCTTATGTAAGGCGAACAAATTATTAGATGAAAAAGAAATATTCCCTCGAACCCAGGATGCTGCCCCTTTTTCATTTACTTCTATAAAAGTAGAATCTCTCTGTTCGTCAAATAATCTCCCTAAAGCAGTTACTTTTTGTTCTAATTGAACAATTGAATCCATTGCAGTCACACTTAAAAAATAAGTATCGATGGTTACGGAAAAGGAGTCGGTCTGTGGGAGGATAGCCAAGCTGTCTTTAGAAATCATCGTATCCGAATCCTTGATACTATCAGCAACTTGCTGCCATCCAACAATAAGTGGTTGACCAATACTAATAGCATTACCTGCAAGATGATTCCATTTCATCAATGAATCTTGAACAATATCGTACAGTTTGGTAATCCCATAGATCGTCTCCATGGAATCCACCTCATGGTATATGGCTCCTGGAATCCTGATAATAAGCTTTTGGCGACCATTTAATGGAGGATGCAGGCCTACTGTGACTTTCAACAGCTGGCCAATTGCCAGGCTGGTATCAACGATCTGCTCATTTGAAATCAGTAGCTGCTCAACCGTTGTTCCATACCGTATTGCTAATGCGAATAAACTCTCCCCCTTTTCCACCTGATGCAATATATATTTTTGGCTATCTATTTCTATGGTGAAAAGTGAGTCAGGTTTTGCATTGCCATAAAGATTTGCCACACCTATCCAAAAGATAAATAATACAACTGTGTGTTTTCTTCTCATCTTATCAGTAAATAACTTGCCAATTCTATATTAAAGCATTATTATTGTCTGCCTTACTATAGATATAATAGACTAAAATAATAGGAAATATAATGTTTTGCAGAAAGTCACTCCAAAAGATATTCACCTGGTTACTAACATTTGTACTTATCGGCTGCCATTTTACACTTTACAGCGGCCAAAACGAAGAAAAGACACCAAAAACTGTCTATAAAATTGTATTAAATGAAGAGATCATGCCGGGAGCCTGGCGGTTAATACAAACTGCAGTAGAAGAAGCAGAGGCAAGAAAGGTGGATTACATCCTGCTAAAAATAAATACTTACGGTGGCAGATTGGATATTGCAGACTCCATCAGGACCAAAATGCTAAAAGCGAAACCTATTTGTATTGCTTTTATTGATAATAATGCTGCATCAGCGGGTGCTTTGATCTCAATTGCATGCGATAGCATTTATATGGTTACCGGAGCTAACATAGGGGCTGCAACCGTCGTTAACGAAAACGCTGAGGCCCTTCCCGATAAGTACCAATCCTATATGCGAGGGATGATGCGATCTACAGCTGAAGCTCAGGGCAGGGATCCGAATATCGCTGAGGCCATGGTTGACCAATCCCTAAAAGTTGCTGGCGTTTCAGATTCAGGCAAAGTGCTCACCTTTACGACTTCTGAAGCCATTACCCATAATTTTTGTGAAGCACAAGTAGAAACCATTGCAGAAGTGCTTGATGAGTTAGGGCTAAAAGATGCTATTATAATTGAGCACAAACTGACCACTATAGATAAAATGATCCATTTCTTTTTAAATCCTGTGGTCAATGGCTTATTAATGATGTTGATCATTGGTGGCATCTATTTTGAACTGCAGAGCCCCGGAATTGGATTCCCATTGGCTGCCGCTATTTTCGGAGCTGTATTTTTCTTTGTACCACATTATATGGAAGGTTTAGCAGAGCATTGGGAAATACTACTCTTTTTTATCGGCCTCCTTCTCCTTGGATTGGAGATCTTTGTGATCCCTGGATTTGGGATTGCAGGAGTAGCGGGTATCCTTTGCGTTTTCACTGCACTTACCCTATCCCTATTACAGAACCATAATTTTGATTTTACCTTTACAGGATTCGACGATATTGCATTTGCCATGTTCAGGATCCTGATCTCATTTATACTTTCTATTGGTATTTTGATCTTATTTGGGAAAAACATCTTAAAGAGTTCTTTATTTCAAACGTTGGTACTGCAAGATACCCAAGAGGTGTCGGAAGGATTTTCGGTAAATGTATATGAAACCTCTTCTTTAGTTGATAAAAATGGCGTAGCTGTAACACCACTTCATCCTTCCGGGAAGGTTGAGATCGGCAACGAACGTTATGATGCCACTACAGAAGGTGAATATATTGAATCAGGAGAATCTATCACTATTATTAAAGCCGTCGGAAACAAAGTAACAGTAAGAAAAGCGTAATTTTGAATTTGAATATTACGAATCTAATCTTTTCATAAAAAAACAGTGAAGTGAAAATTGTTGGAATCATACCTGCCCGATATCAATCCACACGATTACCCGGTAAGCCATTAATTCAAATTAATGGCAAATCCATGATCCAAAGGGTGTACCAACAAGCCACCCAATCAACCAGCTTAGCAAAAGTAATTGTTGCCACCGATGATGACCGCATTTTTACCCATGTAAAAGAGTTTAACGGGGAAGTGATGATGACATCCCCTGATCACATAAATGGTACTGAGCGTTGTGGAGAAGTTGTAGATCAGCTTACTGAAGAATTTGATATCGTTCTAAACATACAGGGTGACGAACCTTTTATCCATCCTGAGCAAATTGACCAATTGGCAGACTGTTTCGTTGATGAAAAAATAGAGATCGCTACTTTAATAAAGGCGATAGACAACAAAGAAGACCTGGTCAATCCCAATATCCTTAAAGTCATAATAAACAACGGCAAGGAAGCTATCTATTTTAGCAGAGCTCCTCTCCCCTTTTATAGAGGTGTCAAGGAAGAGGAATGGCTTGCTAACCATCAATATTATAAGCACATCTGCTTCTATGGGTTCCGAGTGAACACTTTAAAAAAGCTGGTACTTCTACGCCCCACCCCTCTTGAAACAGCAGAGTCATTGGAGCAATTACGATGGTTGGAACATGGATATACAATTAATACCCGGATCACAACCCTGGAGAGTCCATCTATTGACACGGAGGAAGACCTTAAAAAAGTGACTGCAAAATAACAGGTTCAATTTGAACTATATTCTTAGTATTAAAATATTAATCTTAACACATGAACATCTATCACAATCCACGCTGCAGGAAAAGCAGAGAGACTCTAGCCATCTTAAATGAGAAGAACATCAAGGTTGAGATCATCGAGTATCTTCAACACCCTCCTACTGAAGGGGAACTCAAAGAGATCGTTGATAAGCTGGGGATCCCTGTTGAGGAGCTCATTCGGAAAGGTGAACAGGAGTTTAAAGACCACTTCAAAGGAAAGCAATTTAGTGAAAACGAATGGCTGAAGATCTTGGTAGAGCACCCGAAATTAATTGAACGGCCAATTGTTGTAGATGGAGATAAGGCGATTCTTGGGAGGCCTCCTGAGAATGTCAATCAATTGATCTAAGACGCAGAAGGTTATGCATTGAGACACGAAGGTTAAAGCAAGTACAGTAAAGTGGGGTTAATCCAGAGATGCAAGGATCGTTTTGAGCTCGCCTACTTTTTCATTGGCACCCACATCTTCAAATGAGGTAATGAGGGATTTAATCAACTCCTGTACGATCATCACATGATCACAGGGTAAGAAAAAAGAGGGATTAGGGTCTAGTTTTATTTTTTTCAGATATTGCTTGATCTCGTTCCTGGTAAAGATCATACCCTTGTTAAAGGTGTTAATATAGAACAATATCCCTTTCCTCAGATCGGAATCCTCTAAATTTTCAATGGTATTTTTCATATATGCCAAAATAAAATGCTGTGGTAAATTCACACCATATACTGGCATTTCTAATTGCCTTGCAATGATCAAATATAGAATCCCAAGGGATAAAGTATTCCCTCGTTTTGACTCAAGCACATTATTAATAAAACCATTCATCGGGTCCAGTACATTTGCTGTATTGCCACTGAATCCATACGTCCTGTAAAAAATATGATTAAAGACATTCACCTGCTCAATAGGTGTCAGGTTAAAGTTGAGTTCCAGCCAAATTCCTTGTTTGATCTTATCAATTTGGGTTCTGATATCCTGAGCATCAATATCAGGATATTGATACTTTGAAATGATGATCGTTCCTTCCAAAAGGTCACCTGCTCCATCTGCAGCCCATTGCTGTAATTCATTACATAAAGTATCAGATCTAATAGTTTGTATAAGGTCTTCGATCTTCACCTGCAAGTTTGTATCAGGCGAACTCTCCCAAGCAGTTTCAAGGGAAGGGATGATCTCAACACCAAAGGATTTGAGCTTTCCTATCACATGGGAATTGACCTCCTTGTCAGGGTCATCCAGTAAAGTGATCAATGCATTAAATTCCTCTTCGTTAAGCATCCTTTTTCTTTTTTACAAACCTACGCTTACGGGTCGGCGCTTTTTCAATTAGCTCCTGGCAGCGTTCAAGGGTAAGATCCTCGGGCTCTTCCCCCTTAGGTATCCTAACATTCTTGCCGTTGGCCTTAATATAAGGTCCATACGGGCCTTTCACAATTTGTATCTTTTCCTCTTTGAATTCTTTGATCAGTTTTTTTGCTTGTTCCTCTTTCTTTACTTTAATAACCTCTATGGCTTTGTCAAGCATGATGGTCAAGGGGTCATTATCTTTACCCAATGAGTAGAATTTACCATTGTGCTGTACGTAAGGGCCATAACGACCTTCGGCAACGATAACTTCCAGATTTTCATACTCTCCCAAGTTTCTTGGCAGCTTAAAATATTCAAGAGCCTGCTCCAATGTAACTGTTTCTAAAGTGGCAGGTGCTTTTATTTTGGCAAATTTTGGTTTTTCCTCATCATCCATGGATCCTAACTGTACTATTGGGCCATATCTGGCTACACGTGCAATAATCGGCTTTCCTGATTTAGGATCAGTGCCAAGCGCCCTCTCTCCGGTAATTCTATCAGCATTTTCAGTGGTATGTTCTACGTTCTCATGAAAAGGTTTATAAAACTCATCTATCATCTTGACCCATTCTTCATTTCCATTGGCGATCTCATCAAATTCCTTTTCTATCTTAGCTGTAAAGCTAAAATCCATTACACGCTTAAAGTGTTCTACCAAAAAGTCATTAACGAGCATTCCAATATCAGTGGGATACAGCTTGCCTTTTTCAGCACCTGTAATTTCTGTTCTTGTTTCGGTATTGATCATATCTCCTTTAAGACAAAGTGCCTTAAATTTCCTTTCGTTTCCTTCTCTAAGTTCCTTGATCACATATTTTCTATTCTGAATGGTACTAATGGTAGGCGCGTAGGTGGATGGCCTTCCAATACCTAATTCTTCAAGCTTTCTTACCAAACTGGCTTCAGCAAATCTTGCAGGAGGTCTCGAAAAGCGTTCGGTTGCCTGGATCTCATCCATGGCAAGCACCTGCCCAATATGCAAGTTTGGTAATATTATGGAGTCTTCATCTTCTTCCTCATCATCAGTAGATTCAACATACACCTTTAAAAAGCCATCAAACTTTAACACCTCTCCTTTCGCTACAAATAATTCCTCCAATGATGAAATTTCAATAGTACCGGTGGTTCTTTCGATCTGTGCATCAGCCATTTGAGAAGAGATGGTTCTCTTCCAGATGAGATCATACAATTTCTGCTCGCCGGAATCCCCTTCCACTTCCTTCTTATCAATATATGTAGGGCGAATTGCCTCGTGAGCTTCCTGTGCACTGGCTGTCTTTGTTTTATATTGCCTGGCAAAGACATATTCATCTCCATAATTCGTGCTTATTGCCTTTTGCAGGTCTTCCATTGCTGTTTCAGATAAATTCACCGAATCAGTTCTCATATAGGTGATCTTACCGGCTTCATATAACTTTTGTGCAACGGTCATTGTACGAGATACAGAATAGCCTAGCTTTCGGCTGGCCTCCTGTTGCAATGTTGACGTGGTGAAAGGGGCATTTGGAGATCTTTTAGCAGGCTTTACCTGTATATCTCTGATGGTATATGTTGCACCAATGCATTTAGAGAGGAACTCGTGTGCCTCTTTTTCTGTATTGAAGTTTTTCGACAATAATGCTTTGAATTTTTTGGCACCCCCATTCCCATCACTAACTTCGAAAATACCATATACTTTAAAAACAGACTTAACGGTGAATTCTTTGATCTCTCTCTCCTTTTCAACAATTAATCTTACAGCAACAGATTGCACTCGTCCCGCAGAAAGAGCATTCTTGAAGTTCATCTTCTTCCATAATACAGGGGACAATTCAAATCCGACCAGTCTATCTAATATTCGTCTTGCAAGTTGTGCATTCACAAGATCAATATTCACCTTTCCAGGATTTTCAACGGCTTCGAGGATTGCTTTTTTGGTGATCTCATGAAATGCAATCCTTGCTACATCATCATTCTTTATTCCCAACAACTCGGCCAAATGCCATGCAATTGCTTCTCCTTCACGGTCTTCATCCGTCGCTAACCACACTTTTTCAGCCTCCTTGGCCAATTTTTTCAATTCTTTTACTACTTTCTCCTTTTCCTTTGGCACCTCAAAGTGAGGTTTGTAATTCGCTGCCGTATCTACTGACAGCTTATTGGAGAGGAGGTCTCTAACATGTCCGTAGCAAGAGGTTACATGGAAATCTTTTCCAAGTATCTTCTCAATTGTTTTTGCCTTTGCAGGGGACTCAACGATCATCAAATTCTTAGCCATCAGTTAAATATCCATTAATTTTAAAAAATGCAAAGAAAGAACTTTTCTTTCAAAATCGAAACTTTACTTTGTTTTTATATCCTCTTGACAGAGGTTTATTACGGAAATAATTTCCTTTTTGTTGCAACTGTTTTCATTTAATAATAGTTTCAGCATCAATTTATTAAAACTATTCTGGCTAAAATAAATCATCATTTCTCATCCCTATTTTTCAACCCAACGATCATATCACGGTTGTCAAAAACCATCAATATTATCAATTATTCGTACCTTTGCAACAAATAATCTACTATAAAAGATATGAAATTGGATACATTAAGTGCTATTTCACCTATCGACGGTCGTTATCGTTCGAAAATAGAAGCGCTTGATGGTTATTTCTCAGAATATGCTCTGATCAAATACAGAGTTCACGTTGAAGCCTCCTATTTCATTGCATTATATCGATTGCCTTTGCCTCAATTGCAAGATGTTGATAAAGAGATCATTGATCGGTTATCTAAGATCTCAGAGGAATTCTCTGTAGAAGATGCCCAGGAGATCAAGAACATTGAAAAGGAGATCAACCATGATGTAAAGGCAGTTGAGTATTTCCTTAAATCCAAATTTGATAAATGGGGCGCTGGGAAATTCAAGGAATTTATACATTTTGGGCTTACCTCGCAGGATATTAATAATACAGCCATTCCACTTTCAGTTAAAGAATGCCTTTACGATGTTTATTACCCCTCACTGGAAGAGGTGATCAACTCCTTAACTGAGTTATCTGAACAATGGGCAAAGGTTCCAATGCTTGCTAAAACTCATGGACAGCCAGCATCACCAACCCTAGTTGGTAAGGAGTTAAAAGTTTTTATTGAGCGATTGGAGCAGCAGCGCAAGCTCCTTCAGTTGATCCCTATTTCTGCGAAATTTGGTGGCGCCACCGGAAATTTCAATGCACATCAGATCGCTTACACTGAAATTGATTGGCCAACATTTGCCAATGAATTCATCAATGATCAATTACAACTTGAGCGCTTACAATATACTACTCAGATCGAGCATTACGATAACCTGGCAGCCATTTTTGATGGCCAAAAGCGGATCAACACCATCCTTATAGATCTTTGCAGAGACATTTGGACCTATATTTCCGTTGGATACTTTACCCAAAAGATAGATAAGAAAGAAGTGGGATCTTCGACTATGCCACACAAAGTGAATCCCATTGATTTTGAAAATGCGGAAGGTAACCTTGGCGTTGCCAATGCTCTTTTCAACCACCTTTCTTCTAAATTACCAATATCAAGATTACAGAGAGACCTTACTGACTCAACTGTAACTCGCAATATCGGCACTCCATTTGCACATTCATTATTATCCTTTACTTCAATTCTAAAAGGATTAGGGAAACTGGTACTTAATGAGAAAAAATTAAAAACTGACCTGGAAGATAATTGGTCAGTTGTAGCAGAGGCTATCCAAACCATATTACGGAGAGAGGGATATCCTGAACCCTATGAAAAGCTTAAAGAACTTACCAGAAATAATGGCTCATTAGATAAAGAAGCCATTAGCAAGTTCGTTGAGACGCTTGATATCAGTGACGCAGTAAAAAAGGAGATCAAGCAGATCACACCAGAAAATTACACCGGAATATTTTAACCCCTCAATTTTATCCTACCCAGATATTTGTACTTGGGTATTTATAAGTGACCGGCTTCAGCTGAGTACTTAATGCAAATGCCAGGGTCAAGGTCCCTACCCTTCCAAAAAACATGGAAACAATGATGACGATCTTGCCGGCATAGGACAAGCTTGAGGTGATCCCTGTTGATAAGCCCACAGTACCAAATGCGGATATCTGTTCAAAGACCAGGTCCATAGCATCAATTTCAGGGTCAGTTATAGTGAGGCTAAATGTAGCCAGTAATATAAAAGTTGCAGCAAACACGAAAATGGAAAATACCTTATACAAAATGTTAAATGGCAGTTCTCTCTTCCAAACCTCAACCTTCCTTCTTCCTGTCATTATTCTGAACAATAAGAGAATCGCTACAAAAAATGTAGAGGTCCTGATCCCACCACACATCGATCCCGAAGATCCGCCGACAAACATCAAGAAGCATAGTACAATCAACATTGGAGTTCCAACCATCGAGATATCAACAGTATTAAAGCCGGCTGTTCGAGTAGTGGACTGAAATATTGAGGTAATTATAGAACCCCCTGTCTCTATATTTGCCAGTGTATTATTATTTTCAAGAATAAAAAACAGTACCGCGCCCAACAAGATCAAACCCAAGGAGGTATACACAGAAATCCTGGAATTTATATCCCAACGCTTCCAGCGTTTTTTTCTTCGATCCCAAATATTCCGTAGGCCGAAAATATTGTATAATGTTGGATAGCCCAGGCTGCCTAAAAAAACCAGGGAGATGATCGCAGTATGGAAGACATAAGCATGACGGAGGTTCTCGGTATAAGTTCCCTGGCTAAACAAAGAAAATCCTGCATTGCAAAATGCTGAAACAGAATGGAAAAGTGAGAAGAACATTTTCTCACCCAAACTACTGAAATGAATTTCCGGATTCCATAAGAAGAAAAGCACAATTGCACCACCAATGTCGATGATCAAGGTATAGTAAAAGATCATCTTAAACAATTTTGTAGTATCGAAATCAGCATCAGAAAGAAAGAAATCGAGAAAACTATGTCTTTGCTTCAAACCTGCTCCACTTGCGATATAGGCACCAAAAAATGTTCCGAAAGAAATGATCCCTAAGGCGCCTACCTGTATTAAAAGCATGATGATTATCTGGCCCTTGAAAGTATAATATGAACCGGTATCGACCAAGATCAATCCTGTTTGGCTGATCGCACTTATAGATGTAAATAGGGCTTCAAAGAAGGGCATGCTCCCTTCACCCGTTGTCATCTCAGGCATCATCAGAATCCAGGATCCTCCAAATCCTAAAATAAACAATGATAAAATTAAACTGATAGAGGGTTTAATGTTGATCTTTAGAAATCCCCAATTTGATCTTAACAATTCCATACCGGCCATCACCAGCATATAGAATTGAACAAATATGGCAAAAAATCCACTAAAATTCTCAATGCCCATCTTGAGCAAAAGAGTTTGCAACACCGGAAAATCAAATAAGTATAAGGTAACGCTGTCAGAAATTAGTATCAACACCAAGATCCCTTCAAACCAATTACTCCTTACAAATTCAAGATTATATGGGGCATAAAACACACGAATAAAGTACTTAAGTACAAAGAAAGACAGGATCAGTTTTATGACATTTACAAGATAGAAGCTTGATTCAGGGGTTTGGGGGTATCCATTTAAGTAACCAAAGATCCCAATCGCTATAATAGCAACCAAAAAACTGATCACTGTGAGTATCCTTAAAACAGCATTTCTACTATTATATAAGTGGTAATTAACAAACTCCCTGAAAATATTAATGGTTTGTTTTAAGTCCTTCATAGAGGTTCAATATTCTACAAAACTACACCGACTTTGCTTCTTGCCACAGAGCTTCCATTTCCTTCAATGTCATATCAGCAAGCTCTTTCCCTGCTTTTTTCGAGAGAGACTCCATGATATGGAATCGCTTAACAAATTTCTTATTCGTTCTCTCAAGGGCACTTTCCGGATCAATATTAATAAATCGCGCATAATTTATCAATGCAAATAACAAGTCTCCAAACTCATCTTCCATTTTGGTTTGCTCCCCTGCCTCCACTTCTTCATGCAATTCATCTAACTCCTCCTTCACTTTTTCCCAAACCTGCTCATGGGTATCCCAATCAAAACCAACTTGGTGCGCTTTTTCCTGCAACCTTGTTGCCTTGACCATGGCAGGCAAGGAAAGGGGGACTCCCTCAAAAATGGACTGCTTCCCTTCTTTCAATTTAAGTTTTTCCCAATTCTTTTTCACCTCTTCAGCTGTTTCTGCTTTACCATCGCTATAAATATGAGGGTGACGAAAGATCAACTTCTCGCAGATCTGGTTCAACGCTCCTTTCAAGTCAAAAGCCTCCTTTTCTTGTGCAATGATCGCATAAAAAACCATATGCATTACGAGATCTCCTATCTCCTCTTTCACACCCTGAAGGTCATTATCAAGGATGGCATCTGCGAGCTCATAGGTCTCTTCAATTGTTAAATAGCGAAGACTTTCAATGGTCTGCTTCTTATCCCAAGGGCATTTTTCACGCAACTCTTCAACGATGCCTACCAACCGCTCAAATGCTTTTCCTGTGGTTGCTGCTACTTTAATATTGTCTGACATAATAATTGCAAGTTAATGAGTAAAAATAAGAATCAGAACTTTTATCATTTACTTCTTGCTTCATGTTAGGATTTGCGCTTACAATTCTATAATTTTGAGTTTAATTTTCAAAGATGCTTACAAAGATATTATTGTCCATCGGTGTAGTAATGTTTGCTTTCGCAATGATCGCAACACGAGTGATATTTGTAAAGGGTGGTCTCTTTCGGGGCACCTGCTCAAGCAATAATCCATTTGCAAAAAATAAGGATGGCAATTGTGCATGTGGAAAAGATCCCAGCAAGGATTGCAAATATAAAAAAGGAACTACGAAGGTATTCAACTGAGTAACTTCATTATTTTTCTTCGATCAATATCTTACTCATCCCAGAGCTATATTTTGTTTTAATATTCCCTGCTTCATCTTCGTAAATAAAATAGGCATCAAGCGAAGGATCTGATTCAACAAAATCAATGGATCTCTCGAGGCCCATTACCATAAATGCAGTGGCATAAGCATCTGCAGTCATACAACTTACTGATATAACTGACACACTCAGCAAGGAGCTCAACTCAGGGTATCCGGTCTTAGGGTTAATGATATGAGCATATTTCTTACCCTCCTTTTCGTAGAAATTCCGGTAATTACCTGAAGTAGCAACTGCCAAATTATCCAAAGAAATTATACCTTGAAGCTCACGGGATGATGTTATATTTTCAATAGGTCTGTCAATGCCGATCCTCCAAACTTCTCCTTTCCCATTTAACCCTTCAGCCCTGATCTCTCCACCAATTTCAACCATATGATCATTATATCCCTGTCTTCTCAGAAAAATAGAGATCACATCAACAGCGTACCCCTTGGCTATCCCACTAAAATCCATCTGAACATCCACATCGCTTTTTTCAAGAAAATACATCATAAATTCCTTATAATCGGTCTCTTTAATGGTCACCTTTTCAAATCCTACGTGTCCCAAAAGCGAATCGATCATCTCCTGATCAGGGACCTCCTTATTTTCTATGATCCCAAATCCCCAGGCATTTACTAAAGGCATCACTGTGGGGTCATAGGCTCCTTCCGTATTCTCATAGACCTCTTTAGCCTTATTAAATACTGCTAAAAACAATTTATTGACAGTAAAAGTAGGGTACGGTTGGTTCAAATTAGAGATAACACTATAATTATCAAATGTGGACATCAATTTATTGACTACAGACAATACAGAATCCACACCATGTTGGCAATTCTTACCGGTGCTATCCAAATATTCAATGTGATAAGTAGTGCCCATTGTTTCGCCATCAATTGTCACGCTATGGTTCACTGCAACCTCAGTTTCTTCAGGTTTTGACTGTTGATCGCATCCGATAACAAAGAGCAACAATGTAGCCATAAGGAATAATTTGGTCGTGTCCATAACTTGAATTTATTTACATTGAAAAATTAGCCACGAAAATACAAAAAAAGGGCAACTACAACAGCAGGTGCCCTTACATTATCTGAAATCAGAGGTTAGGCAATTGCCTAAAACTCATCATATGCAATATTCTCGGCAGGTACGCCCAAATCCTCAAGCATGATCCTAATCGCATTAAGCATCAATGGAGGACCACAGAGGTAGTATTCGATTTCCTCAGGCTCAGGATGATCCTTGAGGTATACATCGTGAACCACCTGGTGAATGAATCCTGTTTGGCCTTCCCATTTATCTTCCTCCATCGGCTCAGAAAGACCAACATGATATTTGAAGTTTGGAAATTCATCCTGTATCTCTTTAAAATCATCCATATAAAAGAGTTCTCTTTTCGAACGGCCTCCATAGAAGAAAGTAACCTTCCGATCGGTTTTCTCCGTCTTGAATAAATGGTAGATATGAGAGCGCATCGGAGCCATGCCTGCACCTCCCCCAATGAAGACCATTTCCTTTTTTGTATGTTTAATGAAAAACTCACCATAAGGCCCGGATACAACCACTTTGTCCCCAGGTTTACGGGTAAATACAAATGAAGAACACAAGCCCGGATTGACATCCATCCACTTGTTCTTCTTTCCATCCCATGGAGGTGTAGCAATCCGGATATTAAGCATCACGATATTCCCTTCGGCAGGATGATTCGCCATTGAATAAGCACGATAGATCTCTTCGTCAACCACTGTTTTAAGATCCCACATCTTGTAGTTATCCCAATCAGGTTTGTACTCATCCTCAATGACCATATCCTTGAAAAGATATTCTCCGGAAGGTACATCGATCTGCACATAACCTCCTGATTCAAAATCGAGGGTCTCCCCTTCCGGGAGTCTTACGATAAATTCTTTTATGAAAGTTGCCACATTATTATTTGAGACCACTTCACATTCCCATTTTTTTATCCCGAAAATCTCTTCGGGTATTTTAATGGCCATATCCTCCTTAACCTTTACCTGACAAGCAATTCTCCATTTCTCCTTTGCTTCTTTTCTTGACAAATGGTTCATTTCGGTAGGTAACACATCTCCTCCACCATTCAATACCTGACATTTGCACATACCACAAGTTCCGCCACCTCCACATGCAGATGGAATGAATATCTTTTCTACTGCAAGGGTTGACAAAAGGTTGGAGCCGGCAGATGTAGTAAGTGGCTTATTTTCATCGCCATTAATGACGATCTGTAACTCTCCTGAGGGAACTAAAATTGATTTGGCATACATCAAAATACCAGCCAAAAGCAATATTACAATAGTAAACGAAAGTGCACTGGCGCCAACAATAAAGAATATGTTTAACAAATCCATCTTATCCTTTTGATCTATTTATTGTTACAATTTTATCCCCATAAAACTCATAAATGCCATTCCCATCAAACCGGTAATAATGAAAGCGATTCCAAGGCCACGCAAAGGAGCCGGGATATTTGAATATCTGATCTTCTCACGAATAGCGGCGATGGCAATAATAGCAAGGAAGAAACCGAAGCCGGCGCCTAAACCAAAGACCGTTGATTCTCCAAAATCATATTCCCTCTGCTGCATAAATAAAGCAGCCCCTAGAATGGTACAATTCACCGTAATTAGAGGGAGGAATATTCCCAATGCCACGTAAAGGGCTGGGAAGAAACGCTCTACCACCATTTCAACAAGCTGAACCATAGATGCGATCACAGCAATAAATACGATGTAGCTTAAAAAGCTCAGGTCAATTGTTGCAAACTTTGAGCTTATCCATACCAAACCTCCTTCTTTTAGGAAATATTCCTGAATGGCCCAGTTCGCCGGTACGGTAATGCCAAGTACAAAAATGACAGCAGCGCCTAATCCAACAGCTGTTTTAACAGATTTGGAGACAGCCAGGTAGGAACACATTCCCAAAAAATAGGCAAGCACCATATTTTCTATAAATGCTGACTTGACAAATAAATTAACGTAATGTTCCATTGGTGGATCTTTAAATTTCTCTAATAAATCTCTTTATTCCATTTAAGATATATCTATTAATTTAGTATTCCTGGTTCGCTGCACCCAAATGATTATCCCCACTAAGAACATGGCAGCTACCGGGGTAAGCATAACACCATTATTCTCATACCCAAAATCATATACTGCCTGCGGAATAATCTGATACCCCATGACAGTACCTGCACCAAAAACCTCTCTAAAGGCGGCTACAATAATTAATATTATGCCATACCCTATCCCATTTCCAACGCCATCTAAAAACGATGGCCACGGCTTGTTGGCCCTTGCAAATGCTTCCAACCTTCCCATTATGATACAGTTTGTGATGATCAATCCAACATACACAGATAATTGTTTACTCAAGTCATAAAAAAAAGATTTTAGAATCTGATCTACCAAAACTACCAATGATGCGATCAAGGTCAACTC
>CAZNGA010000026.1:16452-40602 GCA_964572485.1 uncultured Chitinophagales bacterium | reverse complement strand
CTAAACTTGCAGTTGATTCTGAAAATGTTAAAAGAAGGATTGCTAATAAAATTGGTGATAAATTAATTAAACTTGGGGATTTAAGTGGAACTACACTTCCTTTTCGCAACCCAAATTCTTTAATGGAATATAAACGAAAATTAGAGACTGTTAATGCAAACAGAAGAATTATGGGATTGGATGTTGTTTTTCCTGAAAAACTTAGATTTCGTTTTCCCCCAATGGGACTCCACATATTTGAACCTGGTATAGTTATTGGAGATCTTAAGCAAGGTTCTGAACGTTCTCTTAAACATTCTTTATTTATGATGGAAGAAGCCTTTAATGATAATGCTAAACACTTTAAACAAGGAGGTTAATAAATGGCCACACTTGATGAACAACTTAACGATGATGATTTTCGAGATTTAGTTCAACCGAGTTTTGCCAATAGATTATTGGAAGCAGTGTCAACTCCTATTGTTGGATTGTTAGAAGCTCTTAATGTTCCTGGTGAATTCCTTCGTGGGGCATTGGTAGGAAAGATAGGAAAAAGGCTTAGTGGAGAGGATTTCTTTAAAAAATTAGGAGTAAATGATCCAGGATTTTTCCTGAGTCTTGCTGGTGAGTTTGTTGATCCACTACTATTCGCAGGATCAATTACTGGTTTAACTAAGGCGGGCAAAGCTGCAAAACTTACAAGTCAAATTACTGATGAAATTAGAGTATTAAGAGCTGCTCGAAGTGCTGCTCCTGCTGCGGAAGCTAATAAAATTGCTTTAAGATTGCGGGATCTTCAAAAATCTCTTAGTGCCAGACTTGAAAAGCCTATATCAGCTATTGGACCAGATGACTTTTTAGCTGCAACAAGATTGGAGCAAGTTGCTAAAGGCCAAAGAGGACTTTCCTTTACTATTCCATTTACGAGTAAGGAATTTGCAAAAACAACTTTTCTTAATGAACCTTTAGAAAAGTTAATTGCTAAAATTCCTTTAGCTGCTGTAGCTGAACAGCCACTTGTTAAAAAATTCAAAGGACTTTTCTCTACTTCTGCTAAAAGTGGAATAGGTACTATTTTTAGAAAATTAGATGAAGTCAGAACTGCAGATAGAGTTAAAAGTGCAGATGATACTTTAGCAGGTCTTAAAGATGAAATTGATAAAGAAATTGAAGGTATCGTTAAAAGAAGAAGAGTTAGTGAGATAGCTGCCAGAGAAGAACTTAAAGGAAATGTTATTGCGACGCAATCAGCTCTTGGAGCTCCAGAAAAACTTCGTAAATTAGGTCAACAAATAATAGATGCTACTAATGAAAAAGTAGCTTTTCTTCGTGATGAACGTGATGCATTAATTAAACAAAATATTGTTGGTAAAAGTGAAAAAGAAGCCTTTGGTATAAGTAGTGAAATTACTAAAGATTTTGCTAAAAAAATAGAAAAAGAAATGCGTTCGGCTAAAATTATGGTTGGTAAAACTGTAGCTAAAATGAATGAAATGCAATTTATTCTTAATACTGTAGGGGCGGATGGCACACTGCCTAGAAAATTAGCTGAAGCATTCAATAAAGCTGGAGCTGATAACTTAAGACTGCTTCAAGAACAAGGAGTAGCAATAACTGGTCTTGATGATTTCTTGGCTTATGTCCCCCATATACTTAGCAGAGAGGGACAAAGACTTTATAAAACTAATGAAAAATTTAGGAAACAAATTGGGGAAACTATTGAACAGGGCATTTTTAGTTTTCAAAAGAAGCGTAGATTTAGAGGTAAAACACTAAAAGAACTTAATAGCTTTTTTGCTGAACAATATGAAGTTGGAAATGTGTTTATAAATGATCCATTTATCATATTTAAACAAAGAGAAATTGCCACTCAGTTAGCCGTCAATCGTGCCCGAAATGTTCAGACTGCTGTATATCTTAATTCTCTTAAGGTTACAACTGAAGCAGAATTTCGTATGTTGGCGAAAGCTAAAGGTGAAACACTTACCGCCAAACGTCTTGTCGATCTTATGGAAACTGATGCTAAGATTGTGGTTCCATTGGAAGAAGTGCTAGCTAATTCCGGTATGAGTACAATAGTAGTTGAAGGAAAGACTATTAGTATTCCTGTGGGCACAGCTGTCAAAAGCAAAGAAGGAGCTAAAGTTGCATGGCAAAATGCTTTTGATGAAGCTAAAATCAGGCGACCGGGACTGCCTAAGTCCATTGCTGAAGATTTGATTAAAACCCATAAGATATATTTCAATCAAGATAAACAGTTACTTCGAGCTTTTGATGTAACTAATGAAGCCTTCCGCACTTACTTAACTGTTGTTCACCCTTCCCACTTTGGTACTAATACCGTTGGAAATCTAATGATGAATATGATTTCCCTTGGACCTATCAATGCTATTAAGTATACTGCGATTGCTGCACAAACATTAGCTAAACATAAAGCTCAACAAGGTACTGGTAAACTGGCAAAATTGTTTCAAAACATTGAAAATGTTCCTGCTGAAAGACTGGCCCAACTCGAGGATTTCATTAGATCTGGTTCTGCTGGACAAACTTTCTTAGGGGTGGTAGAAAGCTCAGGTAATAGAGTCTTAGCAGAAAGTAGCAAAGTTGATAAAGTAGTACAAGGTTTTCTTAATAATAAGGTTACTAAAGCTGGTCGATTTGTAAATAATTTTTCTGAGGAAGCAGCTAAACTTGCTCATTTTATGGCACAACGTGATGCTGGTTTTTCTACCTTTGATGCCATTGCTAGTACCAAAAGATACTTGTTTGATTATGGTGATCTCACTGATTTCGAAAAGCAGGTTATGCGTCGTGGTGTGCTATTCTATACCTTCAGTCGAAAGAATCTGCCCCTAGCAGTTACTGAAACACTAGTTAATAGGCGGGCTTACTTCTTAGGTAAGGCTAGTTTGGGCACTCTAGCTAGTGAAGAGTTTATTCCTGAATATGTAAGAGATACAGGTTCCATTGCAATTGGCAATGATAAATTTGTAGATATCAGAAATCCAATATTTGAAGCTAATAGGTTTGGCAGTCAAGGTGAAGGTTTGTTCCGAGTAGCACAAAGAGCTATTGCAGGAACTGTTCCTGGTATCAAGATACCCTTTGAGCTATTATCCGGAAAAGAAACTTTTCGGGGCAGACCAATCGAAGAATTAAATAGATTACCTAATACGGTAGCAGGAATTCCTGCGGAAGTCCTGCCATTTACTACCACTTTTATAGATAGAGGGGGTACTAAACAAACTGTAGCTAATCCTTTTCTTATTCAAGCCATTCGCAATTTACCTACTGCTCGAATTCAACAAAGTGTAGAAGATATTTTCCAACCTGAAGTTTCTGGTTTTTCTATCTTTGGCCCAAGAATTAGAACTTTGCCAAGAGAAGAGAGAGCTATTAAAAGGAAACAAGAATTACTTCGTAGGACTTTGTTAAACCGTCCTGACATTAAAAAGTTTTCTAGATTCTTTTCTGCCGCTGAGGAACCTTCAGCACGAAGTCAGGGATTACTTAATGAGATTACAGCTAACTCTAAGAGGTTTAAAGAATTGTTAGCTGGACAACGATCACGTTAGGAGAATACCTTGCCAAGTCATAAGTTTGCTAAAGTCATGTCTGAATTTAAAAAAGGAAAACTTAGAAGTAGCTCTGGTAAAAAGGTTACTTCTAGGAAGCAAGCTCAAGCTATTGCTTTTAGTGAAGAGCGACGAGCAAAGAAAAAGAAAAAGGGCAAGAAGAAATAATCCTCTTGCCCTTTACTATCCATTATTTACTTAGCTGTTTTTACTTTCCACTATTTACTTTACTGTTTTAGGGCACCAATTTTGGTGCCCTATTTTTATCTAAGATCTTCCACTTCATGAAAAAATATACCTGATAAAGCTGATTGGACTTGCATCACATATGGACCCTCAAGTTTTATAAATCGTGATCCTTCACCTTTTACTTTAACATTTTGAAAAATAATTCTTTTTAATTCTGATTGTTGTTCAGTTATTTTTGCCATCGCCTTTTTACTTTTTGTGATATTATTTACATAACTTTGATACAATAAAGTTAGTTCATGCAGTTGCGATATTGCTTGCTTTGTTTTTTCATCAATCATTAGATATTCCCGTTTTAGGATGAGCTTTCCAATCTCGCTTTTTAACTTGACTCCAGGTGTCACTAAGAATTGTTTGCAAGTTCCATCCTTGTAAAATACAAAAATGTATTGTAAAGATCATAAGATCACCAATAGCATCCCTTGCTTTATTTGGCAGGTCTTGGGCATGGGGATCAGCACCACTTCTAATACATTGTTTGGCTTTCAAAAAAGCATGGCTTAATTCCCCAAGTTCTTCCATCATTCCAATAAGTGGATCTTCTGCTTGGGAATTGGGGAAATTATGCTTAATCCATTCCTTAACTTCTTCCTGGATATTGATTATTGCCAGAGCCATAGTATCCTCCTTAAGATTGTTTTTCTCGTTTGTACATTAATTCTTGCCAATCCATTGCAAACTCAAGATAATTAAAGCAATCCACATAATTATCTTCTTGGTATTTGTATTTCATTCTAACCATTTTAAACATGGCCAACATTAAAGCTACTTGATGAGGGGCAATATCTATATCAAGTAATGCTGACCAACAATGAGCAATACTCATATGACAATTATATGGCTCACCATAAACTTCTTCTCTTTTATTTTTAACGGATTTCCGTTCATCCTGTTTAATTTCTTTTACTATCTTCTTTTTTCTTTTACTTGACAAAGTATTCTCCTTCTTTTTCTTCTATTTTCATGTCTTGTTGTGCTATTGCAAATTCCTGTAAGTTCCAGAGAAATCCTGCGGCATGTTTATGCCCACCACCACCAAATAATTTGGCAAGTTCGGCCACATTTTCATTAATAGAACGAAGACTTATTAACACTTTATTATTATTTTGCATGGAATAAACTACAGCAGGATCACTGATCATAGCTAGTTTATGACCCAAATCACTTGTCAATAAACTACAATTATTAGCAACAGCCGAATATTTAACTCCATTTGGCAATGTAATATAATGCTTGTTTTCTAGTATCTCATCTATTAATTTATTACGGAGTTTTTCAACAACATAACCTTCTTCTACAAAACCACCAGTTGATAAAGTGCGAATATTAATCTTGTCCCAAGCTCTAAACTCAAAAGGTTCTACACGAATTCTACTGTTGACAACCTTAGAATAAGGCAATACAAATTTGTAAAGATCAGCGTCTTCAACATACCTTACTAATTCTGGTACTTTAGTTCCAGGAAAGAAATATGTCCAACACAACCTACAGCCTGCCTTTTCATTATCATGGATAATCCAAGAAAGTTTAGGGG
This sequence comes from uncultured Chitinophagales bacterium, assembly GCA_964572485.1. Classification (GTDB taxonomy): domain Bacteria; phylum Bacteroidota; class Bacteroidia; order Chitinophagales; family CAZNGA01; genus CAZNGA01. Next base: position 35,265 of record CAZNGA010000026.1, on the reverse strand, counting down.
TTGACAAATGATGATCAATTACAACTAACTTATGGACTGTGTCTCTAATTTGCAATAATTCTTCTTTCGGAAAAGAAAAATCAAGAATATAAACATGATCTTTGGGATTATATCCCGGTACCTTTTGCCCATAAGTTACCGGAATATACTCTACATCTTTTGTTAGATACCCATTTAAAAAATATTTCCTAGCAATCCATGCACAACAAAAGCCATCTGTACAATTTTTGTGATACCAAACTCTAATCATGTGTAAGCTCCCAAATTAAAAAGTTTGAAATACCCCATTGCCTTAATGACTAATACTTCAAACTAAAAAGAATCAGCCTCTAGAAAACATCCATCGACCACTACTATTTTTAATTGCTAAATCCCCTTCCTCTATTTGGATTTTAGCTTTAAGAGCAAGAGTTAACATAAATAAATTGACCATAGGGGGCCAATTAATTCCACCTAAATAATTTGTCATAGCAGTTGGGGATACTCCACATAGTCTTGAAAATTCTGTTGTAGTCATTCTGCGTCTATTCTTTTCCCACATTAACCATTGACTGAAACGATATTTATTACTCATTTGTGTTGGCATTTTTACCTTTTCTAGCTATAAAATACCTAAATCCTCTTTCAGAAGCAGTAATGGTACTGAGATCAAAATTTAATCGTTCAGCTAATTCCTCCCAAAAAAGATCTAAAGTATTTTTCATAGCAGTAGGTGGTAATTCAGATTGTAATGTAGCCATCAGCATGGCATAATCTGCAGTTGGAATTTTATATTCCTTGTATCTTTCATCAATCATCATTTACTCCTGAGTCTATCTCCTATCTTAATTAATGGAACCTTAGGTTCTATTTCTTCATCTTTAAAACAGAAATTGCCTAAGTAAATATCACCACGACCGCCCATCCTTCCTCTAATTGGCATATTTTCATTGATACTAATTGAAGCTCCTATTTTACGAGTAGTCCAATAAATTGATTCACCCCCTTGGGATTCCACCCAACTCCTAAATCTATTACAAAACTTGTTGTAAAGAATAGCATTTCCAGGACATGGCATCATTTCTTCTAAGATAAATGTTTCTACAGGATTAGCAGCTGCTTGTTGCTGCTCTTGTTTTTCACCAGTGATAATTACTGGAATCCTAAGACGATCTATTGCAGGAGGGATTTCTACTGTTGTAATATAGTGAAGAAAAGCTGGCACTTCCTCTTTAAGTTTAGCAAAAAACTTATCCTTAGGAACCTGTTTAACCAGAGGATCAACTAATACTGTTATAATCCTAGTATCACCAAATTGAATGGGACAGAAACTAGGATTATTAGCAGTTTGAATCCAATGTGTAGAGTTTTCTAATTCAAACAAGTCTCCAAATTTAGGATGGATGGTAATATATTTTGCTGTTACCCAATCCTTAAGTCTATCATATGCTTTCTTATTGCTACTAAGATTAAACTCATCAATCAAAGCAACAACACAACCAGCAAGTTCTTTATTAAAACCCTGGGCATTAGTTAAAGCATTTTCCGCTCGTTCTATTCCCTTACCATCCTTTACCAATAGTCTTAGAGCTTCATGTAATGTTGACTTACCTGTAGCTTGACTACCATAAAAGAAAAGATATGGCAAGGATTGTTTAGGATATTGGAAAACTGAGGCAAACCATAGTAATAGGTAGTCTCCACCTTCTGTTATGTTGTAAGCCATTGCCCAAGAGTTTTCGGCTAATGCTGGCCCCAAATTTTTCCCAATATGATAAAGTAATTTTCGCCAAGTTGGGAAGTCTCCTTCTACTGGTTTAATTGATAATTGGCAGGCAAACTTATTCCACTTGCGGCCACCTGGGTATTCTTCTTCAAATGGATCATTTGTTAAAGTCCATGGATTGAAGATACATTGACCAATTAAATCTGCTACAACTTTGGGGGCATAGCCCAAAGAAAGTAATGCGTCTTTGACATCATTTTTCTGTTCTCGATTCCAGCCCCTTTCTGACTTGATAAACCAACCCATACTTTCTCCACCTGATACTACATGCCGAATTAATTCATCAGGTGGCCTTATATTCTTTTCTTGTTCATAAACAACTATTACTTTTTCCCAACAATTTCTTCGTTTAAGCCATTCACTATTGGGTGGATCTTGTTTTTCCCTTTCAAATTGTAAAGCAATCTTACTATCCTTAAGGGGCCTAACTAACAGTTGCCTGTGTTCAGCCCAGGAAGGAATTGAAATATGTTTTGTGGGAGAGATATGTCGCAAGATTTCATTACATTGTTTGGAATCATTAAAAACCCATTCCCCTTTACTATTTTGCTTACCATCGAAGATGGGACATATATCTGACAAGGTGGGGATTTTATTGTAATAACAATATGTCCATCCGTTTTTGTCAACTTTCCAATATTGATGCTCTTTACAATCATGCCCATATCTCCGGACAATCCACTGTCCATTTTCTAAGGGAAAGCAGAAGCAGTTATAGTCATCAGGTAAATCCTTTCCAGTGGCTATGGTAAAAAATAATCCCTTAAGACCAAGTTCTTTGTGGGCTTTAGCTAGTGCTGCGGTATGAGTAACTAGCATATTTTTCTCAGCATCCCACCAACCAACTTGCTCTTTACCAATAATATATTGTACTAATCTGTCATGTTCTATATCAAGACCAGTAAATCTAGTAGCGGCCGCTAATTTCTTTGTTGATTCTTCTATTTTAGGGAAAGTAGTTAAAACAGATGACGCTTTATGATAATATTGGTAAGCGTTAGCACTTTGAGCTTTGTGCCATATCCATAGAACTGTGCCACAACAATCAACTTTTGCCTTAAAGTCAAAGGAGAGCAAACTAGAGAGAGTAGATAAGACAGATTTGGATAGTTGTATATGTTGTGATCGGTTTTCAATTTTGGGGCCATCTGGTGAAATGGGTACATAAATATGTAACCCCTTACCACTTGTACTTCTTTTGATTGACACCCAGGGAATAGTTTTAGCTTTAGCAATTATTTGATTTAAGTCTGTATGGGGCAATCCTTTCTCATGCCCAATATCACTATCAAAGTCAAAGCCAACCCATTCTGATTTTTGTGTGATAAAGTTCCAACCTGTTAAACCTATTGCTTTGACATGAGCTTTGAAATTGTAACCTAAAGAGGTTTCTGCAAATTTCTCATTGGTAATCCTAAAATTATACCAACTATCCCTGCCATCTGAAAAACCTTTAGTAGTTTTTTCTCCTATCCCTTGGTCAACAATTACCTGTAATTCCATTCCTTTGTGATAGGAATTTATACCCTGCCTCTTTAAAAATTCTGCTACTATTTGATGCTTGGTTTTCATTCATAATCATTCCTTATTCTTTAAGGCTTTTTCTAGTACTTTAATCTTTTCTTTGAGAATTGATTTTTCATTTTGAAGATTAACTATCTTCCTCTCTGCTTCTTCCTTGTAATGATGGGCACACTCCAACTCCAGAATTTTAGTTTTAAGAAATTCAATACAATGATATAATGATTGGTGTGATGCCGAAATAGGGACATCATAACCACAGACTAAACATTTCATTTTTAAGTCTCCTTTTTCTTTGCTGGTTCCTTTACCTTTTTCCATATAATTTTTAATTTACTGCCTGTTATATTCATAGGAAAGACATCCACTATTTTAATTGGAAATCCAAATTTTTTAGATAGGCTTTTTTCAACTAACGCATTAATAAAATCAGTATTAATGATAATGGTTCCATTATCCACAGTTTACTCCTTAACTAACAAAATTAGATACTTTCACTGAAGCATCTCACCACTTATTGAGGCATCTCACCATCCAACAAATTATCAACAATGGTTTTAGGTTGTTGATAAGCGGGACAAACAAGAGTGCAAGGTCTTGGATGGCCAAAGGGATGGCACTTTTCAAAAGATGAAACCGGCTTATGGAACCTGCCCTTTAGGATTCGGGGCCATAAGTTCTGTATTCTAGTTTTAATGTCAGTGGCAAACAATCTGCTAATGTTTGCCTTATAGGAATAGAACTCTAAGTGTGTAGGCTTGACACAAATTTGTTCTATTTGCCCTTTAGGCTGTTCTTCTGATTCAGGATTAAGAACCCACCAATACATCAATAATTGAACTGCCCATTTATAATTTATTTTCTCAAGGTAAGTGGGATAAATATCATGGGGACCATGATTCATTCCTCGTCTAATTTTACGACAATATCCAGTAAGACCTTTACCACCAAATTTACTGTTAAAACCATTTACTTTCCAGTCAACTGGAGTATTATCTGAACGCTTAGCATCCAGCCTACAGTATAGGGGTACCCCAAATACTTCCACTTCTTTGTAATCAATTTCAAGATCAGAAAGACCATCTTCAAGTAGCCTTCTTAGGCAGCCTTGTTTAATGTATTCCTCTACTATCTCTTTACCCTTAGGAATAAGGGAATGATAGTCTGGGTCAACAGTATGCAACAGTTCCGCCAACAAAGTTTTTTCAATGGTTTTCCCAAATTGTTGGGCAATTTCTGCTTTGATATAACTGTCAACAATAGACCCCATAGCCATTGGAGCAGTCTGTTGAATTCTAATTCCTTGTCCTGACCATTTCATAATCCATGCAGCAAACTCACAATCGTTTGCTATCATATAAGTACTAGGACTTAGATATGTGGGCAGTTGTGGAATCGGTACTGTCAACATACTTATCCCTTTCTCTAATAAAACAGTCCGCTAGAAAGTAAGCTCTTTCAGCTAATTGACTGGGATTAGGATCATAACCTTCTTTATCAATTAGCACAACAAATATTCTAAAAGCAAGTTCTAATAGTAAATCTATCTGAGCCATTGCCACCAGTTTCCTGTAGGAAAGTCCTCAAATACTTTGGGGATGTCATCAACGCGATAGACAATCCATATATAGGTTTTGTATCTTGTCCAAAGAGTGAATTTTTCTTTCTGACTTGGCCTCAACATGGAGTTCCAAGCAGCTTTAAGTTCAACCCATCTAGGCAAATCATCAGGATGCATACAATATAAGTCAGGCCATCCTTGCTGATACATTCCCATATGAGTTATTTCCACATGCCAACCTAATTGTTTAAGGAGTTTTATTACTTTCGGTCTCAGTATTTTGTTTTCGTATTGTTTCCTTTCCATCTTCTTCCTCTAAGATTGCTGCTAATTTTCTAACATAACCAAGTAGCCGCCCTAATTTTACAGCAAATTCTAATGAGTAAAAATCCCCACCTTTATGTATATATTCCATTACTTTAGTTTCTGCAAATATTATTTTATTCAGTCTTTGTCGTATTTCTTCTTTCATTTTCTTTCCTTTAAGATTGCTGTTAATCTTTCTATGTAATAAAGTAAGAATCTTAACTTTGCCGCAAATTCTAATGTATGATAACCCCCACCTTTACTTAAGTATTGTGTCATATCTTGTTTTACTTGTATTATTTCATTTATCCTTTTCTCTACTGACTTTTTCATTTTCTTTCCTTTCTAACAATACTGTCAATCTTTCTATAGCATCAAGTAGCCACCCCAATTTTACAGAAAATTCTGATATTGTAATTTTATCTTTCAAATATTTTGACATATCTGCTCCCATTAATGAAACTTCTTTTAATTGTCTTTCCAATTCTTCTGTCATCTTGCACTCCAATGTAGGGCCAATACGAATCTTTTGACATGAGTAAAATCTGAAACTCGTTTTATCGAAATCCTAATCCAGGGTAATACATTTGTCCATGCCAATAGTCTTAAATTTCTCTGAAAATCCTCTTTCATTTTTCACTCCAATCTTTCATAGACTCCTTCCAATCAATTTTGAGCAAAGGTATATGTTCCTGTAACTTACTAATTGTTTCCTTTACCACCTGAGCCACCTGGTTAGGAATAGTGGTTGGAACAATTACTTCATCATGGACATTAAATGGTTGCACCTTCCAAGGATTGACTCCAGGAGGCTGCAATTCCCAAATGTTACCTTGTAAAATTTTGGTGCACTGAGCACCTGTGGCTTGGATAACATGGTTAGCACCTGCTCGAATAGTCCTTTGTTGAATGGCAAAGCAGGAAGCATAAAGGGCAGAACTGGTTGCCCCTCTTACAGTTTGCTCTCTATTGGTTCTGATAATTACTTCGTCATTTTCAGGAACATTGCGGGCAAGATTGAATAGAAATTTGATTATATGTTGTTCTACATCAAAATGCCTACGATACTTAAACAATGATTCAATGTAGGGTTGTGGGTCTTTCCAGTAAATCTTGGAGCCAATTCCTTTTTCCTGGGTCAATGCCCCCAATCTTTCATTGATATTTTCACGGAATCTGGCGGCCCCCTGGTAACGCTCATAGAATTGTTTGAAGGCTGCCTTTACTACGGGTAATGGAATGTTGGTATTATGATGTATGGATTCCTCTATGGCACCATACAATATGGGGAATACCATACCATTTTTACCAACATGTCTTTGGCTCTTAGTTACTGTTTTAGCTGGAATGATTCCACAATCGTGGCACTCCGGACAGACTTCCCCCATAATCTTTCCAGTTCCTTCACATAATTCACATAGGAACTCAGGGAATAGATTCTTTGCACAATTAGCATGGATATCAAAACCACTTCGTATGTCATCCGATAGTTGTTTGTCTTGATAGATTTCAGCGGCAATGCACAATTCCTGTGATTGAAAGTCCCCACCAGATAAAGTCCAACCTTCATCTATCAAAGTAAAGATATCACGAATTGTTCGATTAATTCCTTGGGGATTGATACCACCAGCACCAGACATTCTGTTGCTGAAAGTTCCTATAATGTTGAAGTCAGGGTGGTATCTACCAGCAGCCTTAAGTCTTTGTAGGATTAGTTTGGTATGATCCTGTTCCCTGGCTTGTATGATGGCTTCAACTTTCTTTCCAATTTCAGTTGGGATTTCCTTAGCTCCACCACAGGTGGGGCAAATATCCGTTGAATTGGTTGAATTGGTTGGATTGGTTGGATTGGTTTCCTTTGTATTAACTTGATTACTAACTTCTTCTTTCGGGGAATCATCAGTGGTATCAGGATCAGAGCAATCAGGACAGGGCTTCCAACCAAAATTGCGACTGATGCTAGTAAGAGTTTTCTTATTGGTATTGGTAAGTAATGGACGGAGTTCATCAGGACAGTCCTTATGTAGATAACGCAAACATTCCATTGGAGAAGTATGAGGGACATTATATTCTTTCATACTTTCCAGGGCTTCATCAATTTTCTTTATGTTAATTGCATATCCTCTTTGACGACAAGCTCCCACAGCCCAAGCCAATTTAGAATTAAGATGATCTAAATTGGAGAAATCAATCTTGGATTCTGGAATAGATTTACCACTAATCTCTCCCCGAAGCCATGAATCTAGGATTTCCAAAAGTAAAACATCTTGTTCCGCGTATTCCTTACCTTGACTATTCCACCAGCGGATGTGATACTTAATAAATTGTGGCCAATTATGCCCCCAAGGTCTGTAAAGTCCCTTAGCTTTGGGGGAGAATTGACACTGTTCATCAGGATTTTTACTTCGGGGAATATTGAAACCAATGGTATCAATATTAAACAAGTAATGAACAATGCTCTTTAGCTTGAGGGAAGGTTTGAAGATAAGTTTAAGATTAACAAACCCTTCATCCTTAGCAGTAGCTTGCCAATTACATTGTAACTCATTAAACAATAGGGGATTGAGGTCAAGCTTTGTTAGTTGTTGGGTAACAAACTCCACCATCTGTTTAGGGATTCTGTTTATGGTGATGGCTTTGCGAGGATTAAGATACTGGAAGTGCGTTTCCTTGAGCAATAACATTATATCAGTAACGTTATTAGGTTTCAAGCAAAGTCCATCCCACGCCTGTTGCTCTAGTTCTGCGACTTCACTAATATTAGGGGTATTCTCCGGATTCTTAATTAAGCGGAATAGATTATAGAGTTTATTAAGATGGAAGGCTTCAAAGGTTGCATTATAAATTACTAGATGTTCCCTCATAAGAGATTCCAGTAATGCTAATGTTTCCTTCACGGGATGGTGCCAAACGGAATAAAGGATAGTTGGTTTAGACCTTTCCTTATATTGAATTAATACCACCGGCCCAACGAAACCACAAGTTTCTACATCTAAATAATACATCACTCCTCCTTGGGAAGCCTAGACAGAAAATCTGTCAGAATAGTTCTTAGTTCTAATCCACTAGATTTTGCAACAGAATCCATTACTGCAAACAAAGCATCCAGCAAACGATCATTGCGGCCCATAAAGAAACCCCAATCCGGTCCATCAGGATTGCTAAGCAATACAATAGAGTATTCATACTTTATTGTATTGAGTCGAAGTTGTTTGAGTTCTTCGACTAAGCCTTCGATGGTTTGCAGTTTCTTTATGTGCAAGATTAATTGAGTTTGAGTCAGTGATTGTAATTGACTTAGCGTTAACATTTTGGTCCCCTTGGTAAATCCAATCTATCCCCCTCAAAATAGACAGTATCTCCGGCAATGTAATAGGGTCTAATTCGCCATAGACTGTATCGTTTGGTGATAGTTTGATATTCTTTTATGGTAAAATCTTCAGTGTATAAATCCTCTATTTCTATGGTGGCATGGTGGCTATCCATAGCTATCAATCGCAGCCCCCATACCCGTTGAAACAATGTTATATCAAACCTTACTCTGTGAAAATTGGGGCACCTTATGCTCCATTCTTTTAACAGTAGTCTTATGTCTTGTGGGATTATTGGTTGTTTGTCATACCAAAAGCAAATATAATCCTGATTGGTCAGTATAGGCATTATATGAAAATTGGGTTGCAGTTCAGTATTTTTCCATAACTGTATATCCATTTCTTCTTTCTGGTATTCTATGGTGATTGGATCACCAAAGCATAGTAACCTAATGCCATGTTTGGTTTCATATTGGTGTAAGTAGAAGTTATCTTTCATAAGACACCAATCCTATGGTTATTACCCTACCAATCCTAATACTGCTGGTTTGGTTCTAGTTCACCCATTGTGATAGCTTGCAGATCACGTTTTCTTTCCAGGTTAGCTAATACAATTCTATCAGCGGGCAACCATAGAAAGTCAACAATTACTGCCTTGTTAGTACCAATACGATGGATTCGTTTGATGGCTTGCATCCTACTTGCCCCATTGAAATCATTGGAATAAAATACAATAATCTCGCTACGGTTAAGAGTAATAGATACTCCACCAGCAGTGGGATGCCCAATGTAAGCAATTTTACCAGGAGCTTCTGCAAATATTTCCTGGGGATTAGTTCCCTGCAATGGCGGGTGAATGTTTGTTCCCCTGCCATCTACCTGAATTACTTTCCAGTCAGCTTCCTTAGCCATTTCCACAATCTTATCTATGCTGTCATGGAATCCGGCATAGATTACAATTCTATCCCTATCTTCGTGTAGGTATTCCAATAATGCTTCATCTTTGGGAGTGGTTATTCTTTGACCACCTAAGTAACCAGCACCCCTGCAAACGGGACAGAATCTTTGCTCAAATTCTTTACCAGGAACAGAATCGGACACTGTCTGATAGTCTATGACGGAGTGCATATCGTGTGGGCCAAATTGTCTGGAAACTGGAAAGTTTACCATTCCATCACCTTCACAAGCAGCACACACTTTAGTGGGTTGAAATCCATCAGAATATTGCCGCAAGCGGATAAGCGCGGTAATGGCCCTGGGACTTGTATCCTTGATGAATTGAGTTGCTCGTTTGGTTTCCGCCGAGACTGGGAAATATTGTTTCTTGAAAACAATTGGCGGCAAATCTAGGCAATCTTTTGCTAGCTGGATAATGGTGATTGGCTTAAGCCTCCGATAAAGTTTCTTTACTTCCGGTTTATGCCATTCCACCAATCGGAAATAATCCCCCATATCTTCGTGAATTCCTAAGCGATAGGAAAGCTTCTTTTTAGTTGCTTCCCTTAACCATCCTGGTTGACAAAGTTCTGCCATAACCCACCAATCCGTTGGGTCTTTTGGGGCTGGAGTTCCTGTCATGGGTAGAATGACAGTACCATTGCTACGGACATGTTCCGCCAATAGTAATAGGGTTTTTGAGCGTTGGCTTTGTGGATTCTTGAAGAAGTGAACTTCGTCAATAATTAATCCAGTGGGCCATTTATCTTTGGGACAGGTAGTTGTAGCATTATAAAGTTGGTGCATATTTATTAAGTTGTATTCCCCTCTGGTGGGATAACCGAAGTTATGTAAAGTTAACTTGGTTTTCCACTTAGCTAACTCATATTCCCAGACTCCCCTAGCTGTTTTAGGAATAATAATCCAGTAATAGCCACCAATCCTTTCCATTACCTCGATTGCTACCAGAGTCTTACCTACCCCTGGTTCGGCTGCTAGGATAACTCGCTGTTTGCTAAGGATTGTTTTGACAGCATCTTTCTGATGCTGGTATAATGTTCTTTGGAATTGTGGTTCCGGTATTGGTTCTGGGTCATGGTAATGAGGGTCTCTTGGATTAATTAGACGCTTAAGACAGTATTTGTTGCGATAGGAATTAGCTATCCACCAGACTTTTTTCTCTGGCTTCCACTTAGCTCCCTCATAGGATTTAATTTCCTGTACTAATTCTTTGTTGTAAGGAAAAGTTACCTGTATTTTTTGGCTGCTTAGTGGGGTTAATGTTACTGGAATGTAGATATCACCAACTCTAGCTTGTATTTCCATTGTTAACTCCTTAAAAAGGTAAGATTGGAGTAGGGAAGGTAATGGTGGAAAGGATGCGGAAAGATATTTATTTAATTTCATCCACTGGACTAGGGGTATCGGTTGGGGCTATGTTGTAATGTTTTTCTGCTGCTGCCCACCCCTTTAGGAAAAGCAGGATATGTTCTTCTATTGCTGGTTCAATTTCTTTTAGGAAGGCATCCTTGTTGATATCTTCTCGATCAAAAGTTAACTTAATGGTAACTTTATCTTTAGTTATTTTGGTTATTTGAGCTAACTTATCTAACAACATCTCCTTTTCCTTTAATTAAAATCTTGTCTGAAAATTATGAATTTTTAGATTTCACTTCATTTATTTTCTTTCAGCCGTATTCCCCTAGGTGGGCTATGAACCACACAATAACTTTAGGCAAGGGAGGCAAAGTTATCCTGACATCAGCTAGGGAACTAAGGGCTTCACCCCTAGTAATTATTGGTAATAGTTATTGGTTATTACCCTACCATTATTCTGTCATTATCCTATCATTATTCTATCGTTCAACTGATTCTTCTTCTTCATCTTCACCAACTTCGATTGGCGTTTCCAGGAAAAGTTCAAACATATTAGGGGCATCACTAGGCCAAGCCATTTCTTCAGTGGACAACTTAAAAGTGGGGACATAATAATGGAATTGCCCTGGTCCCCTGGTAGTTCCCATAAACCCTACCTGGTTGGCATACCGAATAAGGTCTTTACTAACATTCGGTTGATTCAGAGCTTGCCTAGCTATGAAATAGATTGCCCATAAATTGTGGTCAGGTAGGTAGAATAGGACATCCAATCCCACCATATGTCTGTCTGCACCCTTGTCGTAAGCCTTGGTAGCCTTCTGTCTAATTGAATTGAATAGCTTGGAATTGACAGGATAGTTCCAGACCCATTGGCCATCCTGGTTTTGTTTCACGGTAGCTTCTTTTGTTCTATTGTAAGCCTGTTTCTCAGGGGCCTGACCAATTCCTGTAAAGTGCCTACCGGCTAACCTCCAGGGACCAATTAAAACCTTAACAGTATCACCAAGATCTTTATCCCCCATGTAAATCCAATCTCCAGGTTGCCCATTAATTCCTTGGGAACCAGGGGATTTAATTCTAATGGTAGGGATAAAGGGAAGTTTTGGTGTAAGGATTTCTCCGACAATACCAGGCTGGGCAAGCTCACTATCTTTTACAGTTGCTAGTTCTTTACTCTCGGACATTTGGAATCACCCTTTCGTTTATGGTTTGTGGTTTGTGGTTAATTAGTTTTGGGTAATAGAAAGCCCGCTTACTGCGGGCTTTCTACGGTTAACTATTTACTTTATTGGTTAACCCTGGTTTGGTTAACCCTGGTTTGATTAACCCTGGTTTGGTTAACGCTAGTAGTTAACTCTGGTTTGATTAACGCCAGTAGTTAACGTCAGTAGTTATTCTTCTTTTACTTGCTCAATCATCTTTCGAATTTTAGCCAATTTCTTAGCATCATGGCTGATATCCTTAAGATCGCCAACCAATTGCGACTTGAGTTCCTTCTTTAATGTTCTCTCTTCCTGGCTTTGCTTCTTTTCATTCTCCCTAATCTCCACACTGATGGGATCACAGGCAATTGCCCACCGTAAAGTAGCCGCCCCATAAGCCATTGCCAGCTTTTGAGCCTCCGCGGAAACTTTGTTTAGGTCAATTTCCTTACGGGTATGGATTCTCTCTTTTTCCAATCGCAAGATTTCCGTTTGAATTTCTTTCTTTGATCGGAGTTTAGCTCCGGCAAATGGTCCAGCTTCTACCTTTTTACCGGTTTTGTCAGCCTTAATTTGCTTCAGCTTGTCTTGAACACAATCTCGGAATTGACTTACCTTATATTCAATTGCACGGTCTTTGAATTCCTCTTGGGTGTCTGCCGGCAATTGGGCAAGTTCAATAGCATTTGTGAGTTTGATATGCCCCTGATCAACTAATTCCTTTAGGTCTTGGTTTAGTCTATTCAATTTCAAGTATTGATGTGCCCATTGTTGGCTTTTCTTAATGTTAAGCTCTTGCAGGATTTCAGGTAGGGTAGAACCAGTCCATTTCTTTACTCGGATAATTCTTTGCAATTGTTTAGCAAGTTCTGAGGGCCTTGATTCTAAGCGTTGCAGGTTTTCACTTACTTGTAGGAATCGGACTTCATCTTCATCCAATTGTGGCTGAATGGTAGCCGGAATGACTTTGTAGTTTAGGACTTCCAGGGCAGCAATTCGGTGAAAGCCAAACACAAGGCGATACTTGTATTTACCTTCACGATCTTCGATTGGCATTACAGCAATCCGCTGCAATAGTCCACGCTGTTTGATATCATGGACCAAGCCCTTGAAGTGATCTGTTTCTCTATTTACTTCTCGCATTTGAATATCAGGGACTTGGATTTCCCCAATAGGAATGTCGGCATCAACAAAATTAGTTGCATTTTCTGTGTGGCTGGTGAAGGTGGCAGTTGCCATAGTTACTTTTCTCCCTTTGCCTTATTGGCAAAAAACATTGTTTGTGGGCAATTATTTACCCACTTCCTTAGTCGCTAATTTCTTTTTTCTTTTAGTGTCTGGTAGGCTGCGTAGAACAGCTTTGCATAGATTGAGTTCAGAGTTTTGAAATCGTTTTTGTTTATTGCGTCTATTACCCTTTCATATTCCTCCTTAGTTAAAAGGAAATCCACAGTCTCCAATTTCTTTATGGCATCCCTAACATTTCTTATTTTATTGAATTGTTCTATTTTGGCAGCGGCAATATGGTTAGTTCCTAGGGAAAAGATTTCTCTCTTTTTTTCTTTTTTCCTGTTAGTCTTTGGTTTAGCTTTGGGCCGGCTAACTTTAGCTTTAGCTGGTTTAGCTGGTTTGGGTTTAGTTTTGACAACTTTAGGTTTGCCAACTTTGGATTTAGTTTTGGTTTTTGCCATAGTTCTTTACCATTTAGGTCTTTTCCTCCAGGTCCACCTTACCATTCTTTTTAGTTTCCTGTATTTCTTTACCTCCGGGAAATTTGGGGGCAATTGTTTCCATGCTTCGCTATCGTTATATTGTTTGTGCAATTGCATAAATTGTTTAGCTATGGGAGCTATTGTTTCATTGACATAGTTTATTAGGCTATGTCCTAGAAACTTATCCCTAGCTGTTTGTATTACATAAGACAAACCCCTTTCTGTTACTCCAGATAGCATCAGAGCTTCATAAACCGTGCCTTGAATACTAGCTATTAATTTTAGCTGAGTTTCTGTCATGTTGTTGTTTGCTGGTTAAAGTAGTAGGATTTACTGTTACTGTTGTTGTTAATAATAACAGTAACAATAACAGTAACAATTTATCCTGTCTGTTTTGTACTGTACAAATTAAGTTTCTTTTTAGTTTTCTTTGATTTATCAGTTTTGAGAAAACTCCGGTGCCGGAAGAAAAGAAGAAAAGATCGACGCTATACATAGATAGAAAAGACATACACACTACTACTACTATCTATCGTGAGAGTCTATCTTTCTTTCTTTCTTTCTTTCTTTCTTTGTATGTACAGTAGAAACCCTTTTCATATCGGGTTCGCGTTTTTTCAAATGGGTTTAATTTTGTACAGTACATAAACTTTATTTTAGTTTTTTTCATCTTTACTAACCTATGGTCTTCAAGATTCTTTTCACCAGTTTTTTAAATCTTTTTTGTTTTGTACAGTTCAATAAATACTACTGTCTTTTTCCTGTTCGGCTCTAGTATTGTACAATATTTCCCGCTCTGTGTCAAGCCTAAAACTTGACCTAGTGCGGGAAAGATTCTATAATACGTTGTAAGATCAGGGGAAAGATATGTCGTTGAATTGTACTGTACAAAACAGTTAGATTATTGTTATCTTCTTTTTGTTTTGTTTTGTACAGAAGATATAGTGTGCCTATAATAACTTATTATTATTATTATAGGCACACTATTATCTTTGCTACTGTTATCTTTGCTTCAATTATTTCTTTAGGATAATTGGTCCTGGATGTTCCCTTTTTCTCCGATTTCTTTTCTGGTAACATCTTAGCTCGATATTCTTATGCTTGAAAAAGTTATCATCATAAGCCTTCTTTGCTTCACTAAGCCTGGAAAAGCAGGTGCTTTTTATTTTGCCGTCATAGTCTTCCGTGTAAAGGATATACATTTTTGTTTTCTCCTTTTTGTTTGCAGTCAATTATTTCGAAGGTGATAGTTACAAGCTATTGTTTCCAGTGTTAGGAAATTGGTTAGGTTTTCTTTGTAGAGTTTTGGTCCTGCTACTGGGCTTCTAACTAATTTCCTCAATTCATCTATTTTTTCTACAATTTCTTCAATCTTTTCAGCAATTTCTTTGTTGTATTCTTCAGTGTACTTTGTCAACATCATTTTCTCCTTTCCAGTTATGATAAACTCTTTTGATGGCTTCCGCTAAGCCAATTATTGTTCTGGTTTTTTCATCCAGTTCGGTAAAGCCTGGATGAAATGAAGTTTTTATCAATTCTTCGCAATCTATTTCCAGGATTGCGATTGCTTTTTTTATTCTGGTCTGATACATTGTTTTCTCCTTATTTGGTTGCCTCGTTATTGTAATAGATGTAACACAATGCTTCTAGCATTAGGAATATGTAGTATTTGTCTTTGTCGATTGGTGGCTTTACTACCTGGGCTCTAATAAATTTTCTTAGAGCACTGGTTTTCTCCATAATTTGTTTGAGTTGTCTGGCAATGTTTTCATTGTATTCTTTGGTGTACTTTGTTGACATTGTTTTCTCCTTATTTGATTAGTTGATAATACAATTCACTATTATCAACTAATTCCAGTAGTTTCTCTACCAGGTAATCTTCCACGTTATGATATCCTGGCCGAGATAATATCTCAATTTGATTTGAGATATTACCTTTACTTCCGAACAAACCCTGTTGGGTTTTGATCCCAACGATTGTTTCCTGGCTATTGGTGTAAACCTTTATTTTCATTCTGTTTCCTCCTTTTCTTCTTTTTCTTGGATAAAGTATCTATTGTCTTGACACTTAATCCTTTCTTCAAATAATTCCCTTAGAAGCGGGATATATTTATACAGTTTTTGTAAAGCCTGGAGGGCTTTGTCGTTTATGCCATGTTCATCGTCTAATACACTATAGACGAAATTGATAACAGTCATTTTGAACCACATTTGTTTTCTCCTTTCAGTTTCTATGTGGAAAATCCTTGTTTGTCTGAATCATTGGCCCTAAATCTGCCATTATATGTAGTATAATAAACTCTAAGGGATTTAGCTTCATAGTCTTACCATACTCTTTTTCATAATCATCTAATTGAATACAAATTAGACGAGAAGCTTCATTCAAAATTATTTCCACTCGATCGAGCGTTATGAGGATTTGTTTCTTTTGTTTTGTCATTTTTCTTTTCTCCTTTCAGTTTTTGTGTAAATCATTACTGAGTTTTTGAACTATTTTACCCAAGTCTGATATCATTTGTAGGCAAAGAAGCTCTAAGGGGTTTAGGAGCATAGGCTTACCATATTCTTTTTTGTAATCATCCAGTTGAATACAAAGCATATGGCAAGTTTCATTTATAACCACTTCTAGGTTTTCCAATATTTTGTAGACTTGTTTCTTTTGTTTTGTCATTTTTTCTCCTTTCAGTTTTGATTCTGGTTTTTGTTATATTTTAGGATTGACGTGGTAAGATTTGAAATATTATCCAATATTTCCCATAGGTCTTGTACTTGTGGTAAATGTTTTTTGTTTTTCAGTTCATACAATCTAATTTGTTGACACACTAAAATATGAAACCTATTTAGTGTATCGTGAAAATCCGACAGTATTGCATAAAGACTTTTTTCTTGTTCTGACATTGTTTTCTCCTTTTTTCTTTTTGTTTTAGTCAAACATTTCCTTGTGATTGTCAACCAGTTTTTTCATTTCCGACAGCAGTTTTCCTCTAGCCTCCTTGATTAGATAGTTCAGTGAACAAGTTTCTGTTTCTCTCAAAAATACCCTATGCATTCCCACAATTCCAATCATTTCTTTGTTTGCTTCTCTAATCCCTGTCAGTAACAAGTTTCCATTGAACCAAAACCACATGGCACTTCTCCTTTTTTTCTTTACCAACATTTGCTCTGCCACATTAGCAAAGCATAATAGGTTTGGCGGAAATCTCTTCCCGCCAAACCAAATCGTCAAGATACTTTGACGATAACACCGTCTTTCATTGTGATCTGTGCATACCATTTCCTGGTGTAAGCACTAGGACCAACGACTGTGAGTTTTCCATTGTCGGTATACTCTTTGCCGAAAAAACTTGTTTCGACAAACTTCAACGGTTTGCCAATGTTGGCTTTCAACTCTTTTTTTGTTTTGTAGCTTGCGACTAACATTTGTGTCCTTTCTTTACTAACATTTGCCGGCGTGCCTTTTCTTTCCCGCGAAAGAGCCCCGCTACCCGATTTCTCGGCTAGCGGGGTGTGGGCTACTGATTCCAGTATTTCAGGGTTTCGTGAATGGTTGCGAGCAATTCATTGCGACAAACAACCGCCAGCGTTTGCAATGGCAGGGTTTCGGAGTTGTGAATCTCAAGCCGATAAACTCCTTGCTTGCCGATCATTGTCTCCTGGCTTTCGTAGCCGATGACTTGCAGTTTGTCATTGAAATGAACGTGCATGCGAGAAAGCTCCTCTGTCAAAGAGCAAACGCAATCGGTCACCTGCGTGCAGGCGACCGAAAGCGTTTGCAGGGTTTACGCCTGCAGGATTTTGGCGTCATAGTCGGAAAGCGTCTCGCCGTTCTTCAGTTTCTCGATGATGCGATTGCGTTCGTCGGCAATGCGTTCGGGCGTGAGTTCCCAAAAGTCTGGCGTTTGAATGAAGCGTTCGCCCACAACGTCTGACGGAATGACGATTTCCGGCAGGTTGCGTTCGGGATTCCATCGGAGACAAGCCTCCGTCTTGTGGGTGCCGACAGGAATGGTGAGCGGCAGAACAATGGCCTTGCGTCCCTTTCCGTCGCCGATCATTGTCGGCTGACGGTCTGGCCGAAAAGCGGCGGTGCCGTTCGAAAGATCGAGATTGAATTCGATCGTGTCAATCGGCGTTTGATCATCGGACAAGATCGCCAGTCTAAATCCGATGGCGGCATCCTCGCCGCGCTCTAGGTTGCAAGCGGCTTTGAGTTCTGACCAATTCATTGTTCGAACCTCCGTTCTGTGGTTTCTGTTTGCTGGCGAACCTCTCGCCAGCTAGATAAAGCATACCACAGGAACACGGCGTTGTCAAGTGCAAAATTGTGCTTTCAGATGTTCTGAAAACTGGGGTTGTGGCACGCTACATGATTCGTGGCAAGTCCCATGCCATAGTTGGCGACACTCCAGGTCGGAATAGCGTCCAGCCGATATGCGACTCCGAATATCGGAATTGCCGGCCGCGGCCGGATTGGCGACACGCCAGGTCGGAAATGGCTTGAGCGGACATGCGACTCCGAATATCGGAAATCCGTTTTCGATCTTGCCATCCACGTTTTCCGTTCTATGGGAAATAATAAATGACAAAGATTATCGAGAAATGTTTGTGGATAAACAGAAACTCTCCGTACTCCCCCACGTTAAATCGACCTTCCGGGACAACCAAAGAAGGTGTCCTCGTTCCATTTTGCCCCCCGTAAGGAATCGGGGCAAAATGGACAAGAGGGCGCCGGTAGTCTGGAAAGAAAATACTGCGTGCTTCTCTTTGTCGCAGTTGGTCGCTTCTTAGCGACCACGCTTCCGGTTTCTGTATTTCTGACAAACCAGTTAGTCTGACAAACCGGTTAGTCTGTATTTCTGACAAACCGGTTAGTCTGACAAACCGGTTAGTCTGACAAACCGGTTAGTCTGTATTGAAACCATCGACAGTTGGTCGCTTCTTAGCGACCACGCTTCCTGTGTCTTTTCTGTATTGGGCTTCGCTCTTGTAGCGAGGCCGCTTCTTAGCGGACTCGCGATAAGTCGAGTCGCGGCCGCTTCTTAGCGGCCTTCTTCATTCTCTGTATTGTGGAGTGAACGTGTTTGCGTGGAGTGGGGTGGTTGGTTCCCTGGGACTCCCACGT
>CAZNGA010000026.1:3182-16352 GCA_964572485.1 uncultured Chitinophagales bacterium | reverse complement strand
TGGAGTGAACGTGTTTGCGTGGAGTGGGGTGGTTGGTTCCCTGGGACTCCCACGTTATTCTTAAATAATAGGACCCAATAAAAAATTCGGCGAATTTCCAGCGTTTATAGTTGACTTAGGAGAAATCATGAAATTAATGAATCAATTATTACTTATTAAAATGAAACCAAAACAACAGCATACAGAAGGTGGTCTAGCATTACCTGATACAGCACAAGAACCTCCCAGAGAAGGAATACTTATTGCTTTTGCTGATGATTGCAAAAACAATTATCCTAAAGAATGTATAGTGGGATTTGCTGACCATGCCACCATGCCTTACGAAAAAGAACTTATATTTATTCATGAAAGGGATGTCCGATACATCAACCCTTGATAGTAGCAATAGGATATTGGTAAAGGTTAGTACCAAAACAATTAAAGGAGATATTATGCTTCTTTTTGAACAAGAAACATTGGACGAAATTATCAAAACCAAAGACTTAACCCCCATCATCAAGTTTTTAAATAAGTTGGGATTTACAGAATTAGCAAATGAAGTTAGTAAAATTTTGGCGGCATCATGTCAGAGTTCGTAGATATTGCAATAACCAGAAAGGCCATCAAGGAGGATTGGCCAGTTACCAATGCTCAAAGAACTAGAGCTGTTGCTTCAATGTTGGACATCCTAAGTAATCGTGAATTGGAGCCTAAACTCCATATTTCGGCCATCAAAACTCTAGTTATGATGGATGGGATTAATGTTCGCCGTGAGGAAATTGAAGTAAAGAAACAACCTAAGCATGTTATCCACCATAAAGAACTTTCTACTGATGAACTCAAGGCTAAAATTAGTCAATTTTTAAGCAGGATGGGACTATCTGGCGTCAATCCTGCAGCTTTATCTAGTCTGAAACAGAACCTTTTGGAGCAGAAAAATGTCCAAGAATAAAGCAAAGGAACCAATGAAATTTGATGAAGACCAGTTTCAAGCCGAGCAGCAGGTCAAAGACGCCTTTATGAACCTGCCTGAGACCAAGAAAATTATCAGGCAAGTGAAGCAAAAAATTAAATCAGATAAAGCAAAAGTTAAAACAACTATCCGTAAAACTATTAAGCCAAAAAAATAATTATGTCTAAAGTTAAAGGAGTAGTTTGTCCATCTTGTAATGTATCATTTATAAGATGTCATGCCAAAAAACATATTTTCTTTTGTTCTTTCTGTAAAACAGAGTATTCCCCTGAATTCATCCTACATTATTTAGAAATTATGGAGTTGCTAAGTGCCAAAGTTAACAGCAACAAACAGTGAATTATGGGAATTAGTTGATTTAATTGACGAATTGGGGCGTAGGTCAGAGCATGCCTTCTCTACCTACACCCCACTATCAGATCCAGAGATTGATCAGCTAGCTTATCATAAATCCAAACATTGGTGCAGATTGGTATTTGGGGGCAATCGTTCCGGCAAAAGTAGAGTTACTGCTCAGGAAATACTTTGGTGGTGCACCCATAGCCATCCTTATCAGGAAACTCCTAAATCTCCTAGAATATGGGTAATAGCTCCAGAATATCGCATCATATATGAAGGAATTTGGTCTCATATTCGAGACAATCTTCCTGATTGGGAGATAGAAAAACTTGGAGTAAAAGTTCCTCAATGGTCAATACCTACCTTTATCAAGTTTAAAAAAGGTGGACAGGTAGATTTTATTTCAGCAGAAGGTGGTGAAAGTGACCGTCGGAAATTGCAAGCTGCTGAAGTAGACCTTGTATGTATTGACGAAGAAATCTCAGGTGATCTTTGGATAGAAATTGAGGCACGACTAATAACTAGAGGCGGCCGGGTAAATATTTCTGCTACTTTAGTTTCTAGTGAGGAATGGTTAGTAGACCTAGAACAACAGGGTGAAGATCCCAACAACAAAGAAGTAGGAGTCTTTCGCCTAAATACCGAGCATAACATATACAACAGCAAAAAAGCTGTAGAGCGTTGGAAAAAGAAGTTATCCCGTGAAGATTATGAAGTTCGTATTCTTGGCCGTAGTCGCAAAACAAGAGGCATAATTTATAGACCTCCTCCTTCCGTTTCCATTGATAGTTTTGATCTCCCTGCCTCGTGGCCACGGGTGATGGTGTTTGATCCAGGACATAGAGTAGCCGCAGCGCTCTGGTTCGCACTGTCACCTGATGGCCACCGTTATTGTTATAGAGAAATGTATTTACTTTATACTACTTTGGGGGAATGTGTTGAATTTGTTAAGTTGGCTGAAGGCCAAAGAATGGAACAGGGTATTTGGTTTCGCACTCCTAAAGCGGAAAACATCTTTTATCGTATTATTGATCCTAGTGCCTACAACACTCCTCAGGATGGTTCACAATCTACTGCAGACCAGCTTCTTGAGCATTATGGATTAGACTTTAATCCTGGAATAAACAATAAAAATCAAAATATAGAAGATGTTCGTCGTCTATTTTTACCTGAGGCAAATCCGGTACTTAAAGTATTTAACAATCTAGCCAACTTTTGGTCTGAGATTCGAAAGTATCGGTTAAAAGAAAGAAAACTTCGTCCCAGTTCTGACCAACCTAGAGCAGTTCCTCTTAAGCGATTTGACCACTTAATGAATTGTCTGGAATATTTTGCTTCTTCAGATGTAGAATATCTGCTACCGGAATCTGCCACACCAACTCTTAGACAAGAAGCGGAAAGGGATGACGAAGAAATTGATTGGCCGGAAGATCAAGAACAAAGACATAGCAAGAAATTGAGGATAGCAAGGCTTCGTCAGAATTCAAAAAGAGGAAATTTTTGGCGGTAACTGTCGAGATTCTTCATGGGAAATATTCGCAATATACCATTAGATAGATTCCTAGCAGATTCTGGTTATGATGGAAAGTTTGTAACTGAAATAAACTTTAACCCATACCTATTTACTGAGGAAGAAATATTAGATTATATTCAAACTTGTGAGAAATACAAATTTTTCTATAATATTTTTGGTAGATGTATATCTGGTGTAGACCAACCCCTTTATCAATTATCCGGTGATATCGGGCCTTACATTAAACCATTTCGTGATTGTCTGGTAACTACCGTTCATTCCAAACTACCAGAACACTACATCCACTTATCTTTTCATACTAGGTGTATAATTTGCTGCCAAACCCTACCTAGTAATATCTATCAATGTCTTAGTCTACCAGTGATTATATTTGATGGCCCTCCTCAGAATATGTTTAGACAAATTAATACTCCTGATCCAGAATTAACGGTAAAAGTATTTATGGAAATGGAGTCTAAAGCATCTGATCCCATTCCATTGACCAAACCTTATCAAATGGAGGTTTCTGTTGGATAATCCTAAAGTAGTAATTCTTTTGTGTGCTCATACTGATTTCAAATTTGCTTCAATGTTTGATATATTCAAACTACTGTTAGAAGAAGAAAGAATTATAAATATCTATGGAATTAACGGTTGTCTTCTTCCTTTAGCTAGGAATCAGGTACTTTATAACTTTTATAAAGTAGTTGAGTCTCAGCCTGACTTGGAGCAACCAACTCATTTCTTATTTATTGATAGTGATACTTGTGGAATAACTCCTCAATTAGTATCAGATCTTCTTGCTGCTGATAAACCTATTATTTCTCCATTGTTAATTAGTCGCAATCCTCCTTTCCCACCTGCTGTAAATTATCTCAAGGATGGGCTGGTTAGCAGTCATGAAGAACTTCTTAAAATAATGTCTTATCCTAAAGAAAAGCGACCTTGTATTAAAGTAAAAAGCACTGGTATGGCTTGCACCCTAATCCGTAAAGAAATTTTTGACACCATGCCCAGGCCCTGGTTTCACTGTGATCGAAAACCTAGGCCAGAATTTAAAGAAGAAATTAAGAAAAAGTTTGAGTTTTTAACTACTACTTCTGCTCTTGAAACTCTCACCAATAGTGGACTTTTTACTGAGGGGGTTAGTTTAGGGCTTAATGCTCATAAAGGTACTGAACCTATTGGTGAAGATATTAATTTCTGCTATGATGCTGCTAGATATAAATTTGATACTTGGGTTCATACCGGCTGCTACATTAATCATATTGGTGAAGTCCAATATAATTTTGGTGATACCCTGCTGTTTCTGAAACAACCAGATTTACTTTCAAGATTAGAACAGGTCACCTATGTGTGGTCTAAGAAAAAGGAGTAAAGATTGAATGATGATATCTTTCAGTTAATGACTGGTGGGGCTTTAGCTTTGCTAATTTTACAGCAGGTATTTACTTTCTTAAAGCAACGAAAAAATAATGGAGGTAATTTAGGATGTCTAGCATTGGTTAAAGAAACAGTTCTACACACCAATACATTAACTAATAAAATGTTTGATATGATGGATGTAAAAGATCCAGATGGCATACCAGTATGGTATGTCAGAAGATCATTGGAAAAAACTTTAGCAAAGTTGGAAGTAGGAATTCAACAACAAAACACTTTAATTAGGGAGCTTATAAATGAAATTCGTAAAAAGTAAATTATGTCTACTACTAATACTGCCTTTTTTATCTTGTGTGGGAACGGATAAAGACCTTACCCCTGAAGAAAGGGACCAATCCTTCCAACAGAAAATCCAACTGCTAACTAAGTTTGCTGACATGGCTAAAGAACATAATATGGCCTGGTCAGCTAATTTACATTATGGGGGCACTCCAGGTGTAGGACAACAGCTTAAGTTCTTCTTAGATACTGATGTTAGTTTGGAGATTAATGTTCATGCGAATCCGGGGTCTGCATCCAAGTAATTTATTAATTTACGTGTTTGCCTTCTATCCTTTGTTAATCCTAATATTGGCTTTAACTATTGGTTGTTGTTTGCACTTCCACTATCATTCGGGAGATAACAATGTTCCTAGTTTCTCTATTACAAAAGATGGTGGGAGCCCATCTAACAAAGAAATGGACAGCAGTAATAATGACGGGTCTCACCTCCCTTTTACTGGTTCTAACTCTAACGGGGGTGGTTCCTGAAGATTGGGCGGATAAGGTTTATGGTTGGGCTAGTGCTGTCTTTATGATGAATGTTGTAGTTACTACCCAAAATAAGAAGCCAGGTAATATTCTTGGAAAATAAAATGGTATACTATACTATTACTGTTTTTGCAATAATTATTTTTGCATTTATGCTGCTAACAATTAAACTTATTAATAGACAGTGGAAATACTTCAATGAAGTAAAAAATCTATTAGAAAAAAGAGAAAGTTTGGTATTTACTAGACTAATGTATCAGAAAGGAAAGGTAGGTGCAGTACCCCAAGGTGATCAAATCCTGTCTTTAGGTGGCAATAATGAAGCTTTATTCGGCGGAATTGAGAGAATTACTGATGAGGATGAATATATGCAAGTTAGGTAGGGTAATTTGATATGGCCAAAAGAATTTTTGATAGAAATAAATCTGTTAGTATTGGCCTGCATGAACTAGATACCAAGAATGATGATTCAATCATCAATTTTGTTACACATCGTTGGGATAATAAAGATAGTTTAGTTGGGGGCCTTCATAAAACTTGGTTAGATACTCTGGCTTGTTACCAAGGATTTTATAATTTTGAGTATGATGAAGCAATAAAACAATTTATTGACAGGAACAAGAATGTCCCGCCTTGGAGAGTTAATCTTGCTGTAAATCTCCTACTACCTAGGATTAGAACACAAGTAGCTAAGCTACTTCGCACTAGACCAATTTTTGATGTTACCCCCGCTAGTTCAGATGTAGAAGATATTGATATTGCTAAAACTGGCCGTAAAGTTTTGCAAGGTCAGTGGGCCCAAAACAATTATAATGAAAAGTTCATTGATCTTCTTCTTTGGTTAGCATTAACTGGCAATGCCTTTAGTTATATTAATTGGGATCCATTTGCTGGTCCAGTGCAACAGCTGACTCCTCAAAACTTTATTGATCAAGAAGCTATGGTACAAGCAGGTAACAATCCAACAGCAGTTAGTTTAGTTATTGCAAGTGCCAGAGATAGATTTAATAGTTTTGTTCGTAAGAATAATGGTGATGACACCATCTTCCTAGGTGAATTGGATTGGGATATTACTTCACCATTTGATGTATTATTTAATACTGTTGGTGAGTTTGCCAAGAAGGATTGGTTAATTCGAGCCCAAATCAGATCTAGGTCTTTCTATGAAAATTTGGGCATTGATACTAAGAATTTCTGGCTAGCTGAAAAGACTGACAAAAGATTCCTTAATCAACAACGAAGAATTAATCAACTTTCATTCTTTGATACTGGAAGATTTTCTGGAGCAGGGATAGGAGTGGACATAGAAGAAGATGATGTTCTTGAACTTCATCTCTGGTTACCACCTACTGAAAATCGTAAAAGGGGTTTCTTTGCTGTAATTGCTGGTGGTAAAGTAATTCGCAAAGGACCAAATCCTTATCGCCACAGGCAAATCCCCTATGTTCACTTTACTGGTGAAAAAACTCCAGGTAAGACTCATGGGTTTTCTTCGGGGCAACAAGCTCTACCTGAAATCAGGTTGTATAATGAACAAAAAAGTAGAGTGGTAGAAATTGCAAGGACAATGTCCAAGCCTCCTTGGCTTGTTCCAAACTCTGCTAGGATTCCTAAGAGAACCATTGTTTCAGAACCTGGTTTAATTATTCGATATGCTGGAATTAATCCCCCTACTCCTGCTAAGATGCCGGAAGTTCCTAGAATCTTTTCAGAGTTAATGCTTACCAGTATTCGTGATATTGATGAACTTACTGCTCAACGAGAACCCACTAGAGGAATTAATCCTCCTGGGGGCAGATCCGCAGCAGTAGTACAAACCCTTCAAGCTACTGATGAAGGCAGTTTAAATATTATTGGAACAACTCTTGATACTGGTATTAGTACTGTTGGTCGTCTAATGCTATCAGTTGTAGATCAATTTATGACTGAAGATAGGATTATTTCCTATGTAGGTGAAAAGAATAAGCATATTGCTTTTACTTTTAAATCTAATTCACTTACAGGCAAAAATTCTAGGCTTCCTGGTGTAGATTACTTTAATGTTAGAGTTAGTACTTTCACTCAATTTGGCTTGGATCGCTCCGGCCAACAAGCTATCCTAAGAGATCTTCTACAATTTGGTATCTTTAAACCAGAAGATCGAAGTAAGATTTTTAGATGGTTGGATATGGGTTGGTTCGAAGATGAAATTGATGAAGATAAAGTTGATAGGTCAATCGCCTATCGTGAAAATTTATTGATGTCTCAGGGACAATTTCAAATTCCTGTTATGGAGCAAAATCACACAGCCCATAAAAAAGAACACATTGACTTTATGAATTCAGAAGACTTTCAACGACTGCAACCCCAACTTAAGGAACTTTTCAGACAACATCTTTTCCTAACAGAAATTATGGAAGTTGAACAAGTTATTAAACCTCAAATTTTATCTCAAGTGGCTCAGTTAAAATTAGTACAAGAAGTTCAGCAAAGATTGAACTTCAATCTTTTAGCTTTACAAGGAGCTAACAATAATGCCAGAGGAAATGGACGACAGTCAAGAAGCGGGCGACAGTCAGGAAATGGACAACAGCCAGGAAGTGGACAACAGCCAGGAAGTGGACAACAGCCAATCACAGCCTAAGAGATTTCCATTTACATTAGAGGATGGAACGGTTGCTGAACTTACAGAGCAGGAAATTCTTAAAGCAGCTTCTTATGGGCTGAATGAATTAAACAAGAGGCAAAAGACTAAGCCTAAGACTGATGACAAGACATTGACTGCTGAAGATCGAATTGCTGCAATGGAGAAGCGTGAAAAAGAAAGAGAAGAAAGAGCAGCTATTAGAGAGCGAGATCAGAAAACCTTATCTACAATTAATAATTGTATTGGGCAAGAGCCAGTACTTAAAGCATGGAAAGATGAAGTAACCGCCTCTATTATTGGAAGATATTCTTTGGAGCAATTTTCTAATCCTGGAACTAAACCTGATATCAATAAAATTATCACAAGTGAAATGGCCAAATTTAAAGCAAAATTGTCTGCTGCCATTGACCCCGATGCGAAAGAGCAAGCCAAGGATGATGTTGGAGCCGGTACTGTTAGTGGTAAAACTTCTGGAGATCAGAAGCCTGCACCCCTCACTAGAAAGTCATTTAGAGATGGTTCATTAACTAATCGCATTATGGCAAGCATGGGTAAGCTTGCTAAGGAGTCAATGGAATAATGGCCTTAAACGTTTCAGCCTTTCAATCTATTCTTAAAACGGATTATCATGCTCCAATTGTTGATCAACTTGAAAATGTTTCGGCATTTCTTGCTAGAATGGAGCGACACACCAGTGAAACTGGTGGTAATGAATTTTATATTCCTTTGAGAACTGGCCGGACTAGCTCGATTGGTGCTAGAAATGATGATGCTACAGAGCTTCTTCCTAAGGGAGCCACCCCTAAATACAGTAATGTAACTTATTCTGCAAAAGCTCTTTATGCCACCATGAGAATTACTGGCAGAGCTATTAGGGCTTCTCGTTCACCTGCTTATGCTTTTGCTAAGGCACAAGTTAGGGATATGGAAGATACCGTTAAAGATCTTAGAAAGGATGTCAATAGGCAGTTGTTTGGCACAGCCGATGCTGAATTGGCAACGGTTGCTGAAGCGGGGGCAACTGCTACCATTACTATTGGGTCTAATGCCTATCCCACCAATCCTGCAAAGTTTCTTTATGCAGGATTGAAAGTAGACATTAAAGTTCGCAACAATCTTTCTGTTGCGAGTGATAGTAATGAGATTGCTTCAGTAAATAGTTCCACTGAAATTACTCTTACTACCAGTTATACTGCAGCTACCACTCAAAGTATTTATCGTGAAGACAATACTAAAGATGGCAGTCCGGGTACCATCAAAGAAGTATCAGGACTTAATGCTGTTATTGATGACCGTGATCCCAATGATATTTGGGGCACTGATTACAGTGACGCTTATCTTGTTGGTAGTGTCAGCAGGGATATTGCTGGCAATGAGTTCTGGAAAGCCAACCGAATGCATAATAGTGGCACCCTGAGAACTTTTGCTTTGGCCCTTATTCAAGAGGGTATTGATGAAAGTGAGATTCAGGCTGGTGGTGTAATTACACTTATCCAAACTAATCATGCCATTAAGCGAATTTATGGCTTGCAGATGGCTACTATTAAGGGTGCTGATGTTGGTGAGATGGAATTGGATGGTGGCTTTAAGGCTCTATCCGTTAATGGCATCCCTATGGTATGGGATGTTGAGTGCCCTGACTACCATATTTACTTGATTGATGAGGATTCCTTTGAATTGGGCGTTATGGGACCATGGCAATGGATTGAAAATGATGGCAATGGTTCCGTTCTTACTCGTTTGCCTCAGCAGGATCAATTTGAAGCTGTAATGGTTAGAGATTTGCAGTTGATTTGTAATAAGCCTAAGGCTAATGTTAAGATTATGGATGTGGACCATAGTTAATCCTGGTCAATCCTGGTCAATCCTGGTCAATCCTGATCAATCCTGGGCTTAATTAAAGTTAGGAGTAAATAATGCCCAATGTTCATGATAGAATTATTCAATATAAAAGAGGTAGATTGTTCCTTCCTACCCATCGTCTGGTAGGTGGAGCAAATGAACCAGATTATAAAGAAAGTGAAGTTGGTTCAAATCTTGGATATAATGCAGCAGTATGGAGTTCTACTGGTTATACAGTAGGTAGTCCACTTGTTGGTAAGTTTATTGTTCCAACAGACTGGAATCCTAATTTTCCTTTAGGGGTTAGTGTTTATTGGGTAACTGATTCTGCGACTACCAGTGATACAGTTGATTGGAAAATATTCTTACATATGATTAAAGTTGGGGAAGTTATTCCATTTGGAAATACTTCTGTTTTGGATACTGTAATTGCACAAGATACAAATTTAGGAGCTAAGTTTCTTCATAGAACTAGTCGTGGAATTCGTAATAAAAATTGGTCAACAATTAAAGACATTCATAATGGCCTAATGGGACAAATGAATGTTGAGCTTGATGCTACTACTGTTGATGTAGCTGGTACAGAAAATGTTTGGTTGCTTGGTGTATTGTTTGATTATGTTCCAATGCTTACCAGACAGCCACATTCTGAACATGATGCCCCTTTGACTAATGATCTCCAATAAAACGGTTTATAATAAATGGGACAGTCGTCGGCAGCGGCACTGTCCCATTTATTTTCCTGATGTTATAACTGGAAATGAATGGTATAATACTCAACCTGATCATTGGCTTAATCCTTATTTACAAAGTATTCAAAGACAATATAAATTATTTTTTGATCTTAGGGCCAGGCGTTGGGTAGTATACAAATTTGTAGATAGCACTGTTACTCAATATCCAGCAGATAAGATAAGGCAATACTGTGGCAAGTTTGCTTTAATTATGATAGTTGATGGGACAGGTAGATGTTATAGGGAACCTGGTTTTTGGCTTTACAATTTACTTCGTAGCAAATCTTTACTTCGCCGAACTAAACGAGAGGGTATTGAACAATATCTTGATAAACTTGATGAACCCAGTGAAGCAGAGAAAAATTATAATAGACACATGACTGATATCCGTAAAGAGATGAATAAAGATGCCAAGATGATTGGTAGGGTTTCTGATTTCATGTCTCGTAAAGGTCCAATTAAAGCTAGAAAAAAGGCAAAGAAAATAATTTTTGTTGGAGTTAAGTCAGGAAAGGTGCTTAAAGTAATCAAGCCAAAACAAAGGAGATAATATGTCGTTCGAAGGTTCAGATTTTGCTTATGGTTTGGAAAGATTATATAAGTTTTGGACAGCGAATCAATCTGCTGTTGAATTAGTAGCCGCACCAGCTAAAGGCAGGTTGATAGTTAAGCGGATTGTTCATTCAGCTACAGAATCTGGTGGAGGAAGTGCTGGAGATTTTGCTTTAACCGATGGAACCAATGTTCTTATTGCTTTTAATATTGGATCTGATGCACCATTTGAAGTGGAATTGGATCTTGAACTACCAAATAAAACCCCATTAGAATTGGGTTCTACTGTAGCTGGTACCAGTCCAAGACATGACATGTACATTGAATATATTAATAAGAGAGGTTAAAATGTGTTTGGTAGCCAATTTATTTGGGAATCAGGAAGTCACCTTTTCAAGTTTTTTTGGGGTGGTTTTTTCTTTGACATAGCAGCTGCTTATCCTGGAAAGCTAGTCATAATTAGAAAATTAATTATGACTGGGGCTGAGTCAGCTTCCAGGGACCAACCTTCCACAGCAGAATTACAGTTGTATACCGCTCCAGATCCTTTTGAAGTAGAAGAACCTATTATCCATGTTCATTTTAATCATATGATTAATGTGAACTTGAATCTTTATGTTAAAGCAAAAATTCCAACTAAGTTTAGATTAAAAGTAACTTCCAGAAAATTTGATTTTAAGTACTGGGTGTTGTATGAATTAAGAAGTTAATAGGAGATAAATATGGCAGCGACTATTACAACTTTTGCTGATTTAGAGGCAAGAGTTAAATCCAAAATAGAGGCATCTGATTTATATTCTAATGATGAAATTGCTTCTGCTATAAATGAAGCTGTTGATGATGTTGCTGAAATAATTCATGAAATTGATCCCAATTATCCTACCAGTAAAGCTACTGTTGTTTTTACTGATTCCGATTTGGAAAAGGATTTACCTGCTGATTTTCATATCTTGGTTCATGTTAAAGATGAGAATGATGTCAACATTAGAACAACTCAAGTTAAATTGCAAGATAATACTCAATTTATTGGGGAGTTCTACATTTACAAACCTGCTTCTGGTAATTGGGTAATTGGTAGGCGAGAAGCTACATCAGCTATTACACTTAATATCTGGTATGTCGCTGAAGCAACTAATGAAGAAAGTGGCAGTACCATGTCTTTAACATTTTATCCTAAGCTTTCTCGGCGACTTATGATAATTAAGGCCGCTATGTCTCTCATTTCAGATAGAGGTCGTAGAAATAGAAGATGGGAAAGACAAGAAATTGATCTCAGTGCAAAATTAATAGAGCAAATGCTTAATACTGATAGTTCATCTCCTGAATATGTAGCACTACCTGGGATATGAGGAGAACTAATGCCTCCAATTTCTATTGATGAAAACTTTAAGGGCTATATTTCTAGCAAATCCGTAAAAGCCATTCCATATAATTTCTTAACTAAAAATACTAAAAATATTTATCTCAATAATGGCATGATAAGAAAAAGAAAGCCATTTACTGATATCACTGGTGGTACTGTAAATATTAGTCTGGTAGACCCAGTAGAAGTAATTGATGGCACCAGTCGTTATATCCACTTTAAGATTGATGATGATGGTCAAATAACTTACGCTACTCTTAAAAAAACAACTACTGAACTTGATACCCTAGTATTATCTACTGTTGAAGGAGTTGCTCCTACAGCAGATAGAATGGATGTAGCCAAAGTAGGCAAGTTACTTTACATTACCGATAGTTCTGATTTATATGCTAAAGTTAAAGGTGAAAACTTTGTTAGGCAGGGAATTGTAAAAGGCCTTCTTTCTTCGGTACCAATTTTTACTGGTACTTGGGCTTTGGCTTTAGGAAAATATGATTATGTAATTTCCTATGTAATTAAGGATTCCTATGAGGAAATTGAAGGAAATATTAGTGGGTCACTAACAGCTAATATTACTTCAACTAGCCAAAAAGTAACTGTTATTCCTATTGTGGATAATCGTTATACACATTACAGGATCTATCGTCGATTTCAAACAACAGGAGGCCCCTTCTTTAGAATTGGTGAAACAACTATGGGGTCCAATTTTGATGATACTGGTATTACAGAGAATGTTCAATTACCGGGGCCAACTCGCAATACTCAACTTACTTCTTCTAATAGGAGATGTGCTAGGATAGCTTTTTGGCGTCGTAGACTTTGGATGAGTATTAAAGGTGGAATAGCAAGAATCTATTTTAGCCTACTTAATCAACCAGATTATATGCCAGAAGATCTTTTCTTTAATGCAGGTGATGATGATGAAACTATTATGAAATTAATTCCTACTGAAAATTTGCTTGTTATCTTTAAAGAACATAGTATTTGGGGTATCTTTGGGGATAATATCAATAATTTCAGACTTAAAAGGATGCTTCTTAAAGGCACAAGTCAGCC
>CAZNGA010000026.1:0-3082 GCA_964572485.1 uncultured Chitinophagales bacterium | reverse complement strand
TACAATATCCAGTAAGTTATGGGGCTATGATTATGCAGGTAATCCTGCTGGAACACCTGAAACCAGTTTTGATGTGGTAGCTGCTATTGGGGGCAATACTGGAGAATCCCGAGGCAGACAAAAATTATTTAGAATGATGCAAGTATTTGATGATGCTTCAGCCACTACGGAAAGTGTTGATATTAAATATGTTAAAAATGAGGATGCTCCAGCTACTCTTAGTAGTGTAATTCTGGGGGATACTGGTCAAAAATTTGTAAATATTGGTAAAGGAGGAAGGTCTATGGGATTTCAATTTGAAAAAACGGCTTCCTCAGTTTCAGCTGATTGGATTATTCAGGGGCTGGATATTGAATTTGAAACTATTGGTTTGTGGTAAAGAGATGTTATGCCCCTTTAATTTTTATTGGTATTTACCTAATTCCCACCATTATTAAGGAATAATTTATGGATGAAGAAACTGCTACAAGAATAGAATTACTTGAAGAAAAAGTTCAGTTAATGCAAGAAGTTCTTGATGATAAAGGCCAACAAATTGGTCAAAGCTCTTTGTGGTTTGGGACCACTATTCCTGATAATTATATCGAATTAGATTCTTTGGCTTATCGTCGCCTTACTTATCCTGAACTATACGAAAAAGTTTCAGGCAGGCTTGATTTTGAAAATACAGATGATGGCTTTACCACATTAGATAGCCGTAAGCTAACACCATATGCTTGGTGTAGTTTTAATATGGCTGGAGGCATAGTTGACCAATATAATATTGCTAGTATAACAAAAATAAGTAATTCTCAATATGATGTATACTTTCGTTTGCCTAGCCCTGATACAAGTTATTGTGTAATTACACAATTAGAACATCAAGTTGGAGTAATTGCTGTTTCTACAATACATAGTCTTTTTACTGATCACTTTAATGTAAGAATATATGCTAATTTAGCTGGAATTTTTACTTGGGATGAACTTCATGTAGTAGTTTATAGTAAAAATAATCCTGTTAAGTTTATTGCTCGAACAACATAAGGAGATAATATGTCCTTAGTAGCTAGTCCGGATCAAGTTAATTTTAGTGACCTTTCTCTACAGGGTCTTTTCTCTGATCCCTTTGGGGAAATAGGTAAGTTTTTTGGGGCTCTTGGTACTAATTTTGGTGGACCAAGTCAGATTCTTGGAGTGCCCCCAGTTGACATTGGTCAGACTTTAACTAACTTTACTTTTGGGGGCACTGACCAGGCGGAGGCTTTTCGCCAATCTCTTGCTAATCAAGTTAGTGGTTTTAAGGGGGATTTTGCTGGCTTTGACCCGACTCAATTCTATAACTTTATTAGTCAAACTCCAGTAAATAATCTTCCTCAAGCTGCTTCCCAATTTAATAGATTGCAGGCGGCACAACAAGCAGCAGGTGAACTTCAGGGTTTTATTGGACCTGATAGTTTTATTGGTGGACTTCAAAATTTTATTGATACTCAAAAAGACATTCCTTCAATTACTGAAGAAGAGAAAGCTGCATTACAGCGTTCTACCAGATCAAGGGCAGGTTCGGAATTGCAAGGAGCATTACAATCTATTCGGGAAAGTTTTGATCCTAGTCAAGCATCCGCTATATTAGCTGGAAAATCTCTTGATACTAGACTTGAATCTTCGGGCAGACTTGGGGAAACTTTATCCAAGCAGGATTTAGCTATTGAGCAAGCTAATACTGCTAAACAAGAAGCATTTGGTCAGCTAGGACTTGGGGTTGGTCAACTTACTGGACAAATTGAAGGTGCTATTGCTAATCTCGAAGCACAAAATTTCTTTGATCCTGCTGCTGTTCAACAAGTAGCTGGTGGTTTAGCTGATGCGGAAATCCTTAATCAAAGGTTGGAAGAAAGTTTGGCTAAACAGGATTTACATGATATGATTGGACAGATTCAGGGTCAAATTGACAGGGGCACCCAATTAATTACTGGAACAATTTTACCTGGCCTATTTCCTGGTAGATTTGGTGGTGGTGGTGGTGGTGGCAGTTCCGGTAAAAGTAAAAATACTGGTTCTACAGTTGGTTCTTTAGGTGGTGGGGCTGCTGGTGCAGCTATTGGTGGAGGTCTTGCTGCTGCTGCTGAAGGTGGGCTTACTGGACCAGTTGGTGCTCTTATTGGTTTTGGAGTTGGTTCAGTTGCAGGTGGTGGTATAGGCAGTCTATTTGATTAATAGGAGAATAATATGAGTTTATTTCCAAGTTTATCTCAAACTGATTTAGTTCGTTCTTTTGGGCAAGCGAGTCAAGCTGCACAAGCTGCCAATCAAGTAACACTTGAAGGGAATCGTCAACTTCAAGTTATATTTAATAGAATGGCCCAATTACAAAATGCAGCTAAAGAGAGAGCTCTTCGTGAGAAACTTTCCCAACAGCAGCTTACCGCTAATATTATTTCTAGTATTCCTAAAACTGCTTTGTCAGTTGCAAGTTTGGCATTACAAGAACAAGGTTTGGCTATTAAGGAAAAGGAAGCTACTGCTAGAATTGCAGAAACTAAAACTGCTAATAAATTTGCTGAAGCAAATCTTCAAGCTAGAACAGATACTCTTAATTTAGCAGAACGAAAATTTGCTCAATCTACAGAAAATACAGATAGAAATCGTTTCTTTACATTAGCTCAAAAGGATGCAGAAGGAAAAATTCCTCCACATGGACCATTAAGAGATGAATTTGATCGACTTAAAAGACAATTTAGTAATTCTGGGGTAGGCCCTGGCCCTGGCCCTGGCCCTGGCCCTGGCCCTGGTCCTGACTCTTCAACTTCTTCTAATTTAGGGGAAAGACCAGAAGGTGGTGTTCCTTTTCCAAGAACACCTTCTATTCCAATTACTTCAGATACTCCTGTTGCTCCAGGAACTAATTTACAAGGCCCTGGTTTATTAAATAATCCTCAAGGTCCAACTGTTGATTCTAATATTAATTTACCAAATGAACAGTCTGCTCCTGTTGGACCAAATGCTCCAATAAATCCAAGTAGCCAGTTAGATATCTTTGATCAAGCTACAAGAGAAATTCAAAGACGATTACAGGATCCAAATTTAGCTCCAGCAACTAGACAAG
>CAZNGA010000025.1:0-43992 GCA_964572485.1 uncultured Chitinophagales bacterium | reverse complement strand
CGAGGGCCGCGTCGGTGACAGCCTCGGCGGTGAGCTCGCTGTCACGGACCCGACGCGCGAGGTCCTCGACGGTGACGGACCCGAAATCTCGCACGCGCATTGCTTGCCAAACGTGCCGGAATAGAGGACGCGCTATCCGACCCAAGAGAAATGTCCAAATTGTTTACCTCCTACCGCTGGCATATGTCTGCTTAAGCAAATCTATCTGTCTACCGGGCACAAGCCAAATCACCGTTGTGACAATTGCGAAATGGTTCGTACCCCCAAACCTTAGCGACAGTGCGGATTCGAATCCAGATATTTTATGAACACCTGTTCAATTAATTTTGGTTTGCGCGGCCGGTTCTTGTGCTAGCGTTGGGCATGGATGCATTTGTTCTACTCTTTTACGCGGTCATTTGCGGTGCACTTAGCTGGGTCGCGCCTAATTTGGGCAGTTCGGTTATGCGGCTTGGCGTTGGGGCAGGGGTCGGCATCGCTGCGGCGGCGGTTTTGCCGATTGTCCGGTCGGCTTTGGGCTTGTGAAACAGGCTATTGGCAAGCCGGATTTCTTGGCCTAGACCCAACAAAAAGGCTGATATCATGACACATCTATGGGTTCGCGCCGAGCAGCGCGATCATGAAGAACGGGTTGGGCTAACCCCGGACGGGGCGGCCGAACTTTTGGCCAAGGGCGTCACCGTCAGCATCGAAGAAAGCAGCGTACGTGCAATCCCAATCGACGGATATCGGTCGGTCGGATGCCATATTGTCGACGAAAATTCATGGCCTGTGGCGCCCAGTGATGCAATCATATTCGGCCTTAAGGAATTGCCGGACGACGGCACGGCTTTGGTGCATCGTCACATTATGTTTGGCCACGCATATAAGGGTCAGGACGCCGGGCGCGTGTTGTTGCAAAGATTCAAAGTTGGTGGTGGGACGCTTTACGACTTGGAATACATTGTCAACGAAAACGGTCGCCGTGTCGCGGCGTTCGGGTATTGGGCGGGTTACGCCGGCGCTGCTGTGTCGCTAAAATGCTGGTCGGCGCAGATGCTTGGCAAACAATGTGATGCCGTAAGCACCTATACCAGCGCGCAAAAACTGGTCGCCGATATTCAATGCGATTTAGACGCGCTTGATAAGCGTTTGCCCAAGGCAATTGTGATTGGGGCGCTGGGTCGTGTTGGAACCGGCGCGCGAGATTTATGCGCCGTTTTGGGCGTTGCAACGACCGACTGGGACCTCGCAGAAACAAAAAACGGAGGACCATTTCCGCAAATTCTCGAACACGACATTTTTTTGAATTGTATTCTTGCCGCTTCAGGATGCCCGGTATTTGTGCCTTCCGCCGCGAAAACGTTGCCGCGAACGCTTCGCGTGATCGGTGACATTGCGTGTGACCCGACATCCGAATTTTCCCCGATCAAGGTGTATGACCGAACCACTACGTGGGACCGCCCGGCGCTGCGCGTGTGTGATAATCCCGCGCTAGACGTGACCGCGATCGACAATCTTCCCAGCATGTTACCGGTCGAAAGTTCACAAGATTATGCGCAACAGTTGTTGCCTTCGTTGTTGACACTGGATGCGATAAATGGCGGTGTTTGGGGGCGGGCGAAAACTACATTTGACACCCACGTTTCCGCGTTGTGAAGGGGCGACAAAATGACAATTCATTGGTGCGGAACCGGGCTTTCGGCGATCCCCGGATTGCGGCGTTTGATCGAAAACGGACGCGAAGTTACGGTTTGGAACCGGTCGCTTGACAAGGCGCAAGACGCGGTTGGTGATCTGACCAACAGGATACAGATTTTTGATATTGGCAAATTGGGTGCCGAAGTACAGGCCGACGATATCGTTGTGTCGATGTTGCCGGGTGATTGGCATGTGCCTTTGGCCCAACTTTGCCTATCAAAAAAGGCGCATTTCGTGTCATCAAGCTATATCGCGCCGGAAATGGCGGCCCTGGACGCGGCTGCGAAATTGGCCGGTGTCGCCTTGGTGAACGAAGTCGGCCTAGATCCCGGCATCGACCACCTAATGGCACACTGGCTGGTCGCTGATTACAAAGCAAGCGCGGTGTACGATCAACGAAACGCGATGTCTTTCATTTCTTATTGCGGTGGTGTGCCCAAACACCCCAACCCATTTCGGTATAAATTTAGTTGGTCGCCACTTGGTGTGCTTAAGGCGTTGCGCTCGCCTTCACGTTCCATTCGGGCCTTTTCCGAATTGCGGGTACAACGGCCCTGGGACGCGATCACCAGCTATATCGCCCCACTTGCGACTCCGGAAAGTTTCGAGGTTTACCCTAACCGCGATTCAATTCCGTTTATCGAACAATACGAGTTCGATCCCAATTGGCCATTAAAAGAATTCGTGCGTGGCACCTTGCGGCTAAATGGATGGGCGAGTGCCTGGGCTAACGTGTTTCTCGAAATAGAATCGCTCGAAGGCCCGAGCGGCGAAACCCGACTGCAAGAAATGTCAGACACGTTCTGGGCCGAAAATGCCTATGATTCAGACGAACCGGATCGGGTGATTCTGTGTGTCGGATTGAAGGGCGCACACGAGGGCACGCCCACACATAAGAGACACACACAGTACTTGCCTTACATTAACAAAATAAATAAGATGGCTATGAAATAAACTTTATCAATTATCGGAAGCTTATCAACACTAATTTTAGCTGGTTTGATAGTGTTAAACCTTACCACTAACCTAGAATTGAAAACGGAGGTCATATTTAATGGACCCAAAGAAAAAGTATGGGAAGTATTAGTGGATACCGATAAATACAGCGAATGGAATCCCTTTATAATAATGTCAAAAGGAGAAATGAAAAAAGGTGCTCAAATAACAAATGTAATGGTCAACCAAGGGAAGAAAATTACCTTTACACTCATTATTACAGATTTTAAAGAATATGAATCACTTGCATGGTTGGGTTCCGGACTTGGTAGAATGTTCAAGGGAAATCATTACTTCCAACTCACCCAGTTAGAAGATGGTACCACCAAAATGTTGCACGGAGAGAAATTCTCCGGTTTGCTTAGCGGTCTTATTATGCAGATGATCGGTGAAGAGAGTCATGCTAACTTTGAGCTTATGAATAAAGCGATGAAAAAGCGCGTTGAAGAAGCAAAGTGTTAATGACAGGTAGGGATTAACCGCAATCCAGTTCCTTCAATTACCTTCAAAACACAATATTTTGTAAAGAAATCAAATTAAATTTTTAAATAAACAAAAAAATGATATCTTTGTATTATTCAACTTGTATTATATCATTAAACTAATAGTATTTGAATCAGGATCAGCAATACAACACAGAACTTCTAACCAATTGGGAAAATACTTACAAGAAAGGACAATTGACATTTTGGTTGTTATTAGGACTAAAAGACAAACCTCTTTATGTAAGCGAAATAAAAGATTTTATTGAATCTGCCACTAACAAAACCATTTCATGCGAAGAACAGAGCCTCTATCGCTCGTTAAGAAAGTATTATGACCTTGAAATCGTTGATTACGAATTTAGAAAAGGGTACAAAGGGCCTGATAGGAAATACTATTTCCTTACCAAAATTGGGCAGGATCTATTACACGACTTTACCCAAAGAAATATAAGCATTCTATACGATAAGGATCTATCTGTGTTAATTAGTAAGAGGTCTAAGAGTTATGAAGTCAGAGATCAAAATTCACAAATGTTTCGCCATTTTAACACAGATATTTTCGACGATCTAGTTTCATAAGTAATATATAGTCCCAATATCTCAATACAATGGAAAATTTACCTCCAAATACTAATTATCCATAGGATTTCATATCTTTGAAAAACAAACATTAATTGATAATATCATGGCAAAAGGCAAAGACTCAAGGAAAAGTGTTAAAAAGGCACCCACAAAAACTGCGAAAGAAAAGAGAGCTGAAAAGAAACTCAAGAAAGCAAAATAATCGAATTTGTTTTCTTGAAGATCTGTGATCAATGGTAGCTATAGCGCCTACCTTGCTGGTACAGATCATATTTTCACTATGACCTGTATGCTGTATACCTATAGTGACCCTTGTTGAATTCCCCTATCTTATAAGGGTCGAAGTAACCCTTTTGTGTTTTTTACATCTAACCATTAAGAATAGTAAATTTTCACTACATCATTGACTTGGTAATTAAATAATTTTGGAAAAGGGCTTGGTAATTTAATGGTTGAATACAATTCTGATACTATATTATATCAGAAAAAAATTAATATCTCCCTGGAGATCAATCACTCCATCTTCACAAACTTCCCTATATATATCCCTCTATCCTCAACATTGACCTTGATAAAGTAAATTCCAACAGGAATTTGAGAAGTGCTTATTTTGAATAGTTGATCATTTAATAGATTTGACACTTTAGACTCATAAATAACCTTACCTAAACTGTTGATCATTGTGAAGTGCGTGTTTTTACTAATTTTGAATGGGATCCTTATTATTGCTTCATCTTTAACCGGGTTTGGGAAAATAACCAGTTGGCCAATACTTGGATGTTCAAGATCAAATATACCTGTAGTTATATCCAAAATCTTGCAAATAGAATCAGCCACTCCACATGAATCAGTTATTGTTAAGCAAACTGTATAGGTACCGGAACTATCATAGGTGTGTGCAGGATTTTGTGAAACAGAGGATTGCCCGTCACCGAAATCCCACATCCAGGTTTTAGCATTGACTGAAGAATCTGAAAAGGTCACTATGAGGTCAGTTGCCAAATACCCAAAGCCAGGGGTTGCAACAGCACAATCTACTGTTACATCCTTGCATACTGTCATGATAGCATCTCGATAGCTGGCTGTTAAACATACTGTATATGTACCGCTTGCAGCATAGGTATGCGATGGATCCTGAGCAGAGGATGTATTCCCATCGCCAAAGTCCCATCTCCATGAATCTGCATTCAATGATAAGTCAGTAAAATCTGCAACGAGGTTTGATGTGGCATAATTGAACTCAGTATAATATTGAATCGAGTTACAGCTAAGCTTTCTTTGTACAGGGTAATTTCTCAATGATCCGGTACTATCTCCAAGTTGACCATAATTATTTCTTCCCCAAGCCCAAACAGTACCATTGCTTCTAAGTGCAACAGAATGTCGATCCCCACTTCCAATGGAAATAACAGAATCAAGGCCAACAACTTTGCCAGGATAAAATCTATCTATTGCAGAGCTATCACCTAGCTGTCCAAAAGTATTTGTCCCCCAAGACCAAATAGTTCCATCGCTCACTAATACGAAACTATTTAATCCAAAAGATGCTGAAATTGCAATTGCATCGGAAATTCCGGGAACTTTTGTTGGAATTAACCGATCTATCAATGTAGAATCACCTAACTGTCCTCCAACATTATCTCCCCAAGTCCATACCTCTCCATCACTGGTTAACGCCATTGAATGAAAAAGCCCAGCAGAAATTGCAATCGCATTTGTTAACACATACACTTGAACAGGTGATGTTTTATAAGTTGTTGTACTATCTCCTAACATTCCATCCCAATTGGCACCCCACGCCCATATCCTGCCATTACTTTGCAAAGCAAGTGAATGGTCACCCCCAGCAGAAATAGCAATGATATTAGAAAGTCCAGGGATCTGAATCGGAATAATCTTATCAATAAGTGTTCCATCACCAAGAGCTCCTACAGCATTTTTCCCCCACGTCCATACCGTACCATTACTTTTCAATGCCATCGAATGCAAGTCACCTGCGGAAATTGCAATCACATTGGTAAGGTCCTTTACTTTTACAGGAGTTGCTTTGTATGGTGTAACAGTGCTATCCCCCAAATTACCACGAGTATTCTGACCCCAACCCCAAACAGTACCATCCTCTTTTAGAGCTAATGTGAAATTATCCAAACTACTAATAGCAATAATACTATCTAAATACCCAATTCCACCAGGGCCAAATACATTTTGTGAGTAGCGATGAGCAAGAAAATCAGCCGTATCATTTCCTTGTTGGCCATTTATGTTTGTCCCACAAGCCAATACAGAAGCATCATTACACAATGTAAAAGAAGATTCGTATCCACAAGAAATAAACTGGGCGTTTAATCCAGGAAGAATAAAAGTAATAAAGCTAAATACAGAAATTATGTACTTAATAGAAAGTGGTTTCATTTCAAAACATTTTAGATGAATAAGAATATTTAATCATTAAAATAAAGATAGTAATACTATTTAATATAAAAAAATTAGTAGGCTATCTTTCTACTATATGAGTGCAAAAGAACTTCTTGAAATACGATTGAAAACTAAATGAAAAAGCTTGCTGTGTAGCCTTCCCGTTTATGTAGCCTTCCCTTGAGCTATTTAATTTATATGCTTGGATTATTGTTATGGTTAAAGGCACAAGCACCGCTTCACTTATGCTTGCGCCATATGGTGCTTCGCTAAGCTACAACAGGACAAGAAACTGGCACCTATTCCTATTTCACAATTTTTACATAAGTCAGTTCATAATTTTCCTCAATATTTTTAAAAGAGAAAATTATTTTTCCTGAATCTTTTTCTGACCAAAAGGTAATATCAAAATATTTAGTTCCTTTCGATCTTTTGTAGAAATTCCAGAATCTATAATATTTTGTAGAAATTGGATTGGTTATATTCAATTTATTTCCAAAATAAAATGAAGGGGCTGTTGGTAAAGAGTCTAGAAAATTGCCTGAAATTTCCCTATTTACTGAAAAAACGGAATCTATCGATAAGCTGTCTACTGAAATCAAAGACTTTGCAAAAGTTCTATACTTACTAAATTTTGTAATACTTAGAACTTCATAAAGAGTAAATATTACTAGTAAGCATAAAAATAACCAAATTATTTTTTTCATCATCAAAGAATTACTCAGAAATATATCCTTGAGGATATTCCTTTAGGACTTCAATCTCTTTTAAACCAAAAAACACCTCCCAGAAGTTCGCTGTTCGTGTTAATCCTCTTTCAGCAATACCCATACTATTTCGCCAATTGTTCAGAATGCTTATTGTTGCATTTTCTTCATCCCTTCTTACTAAAAGCCAAGAACTGCTCTTATGTCGGTTTCTATGAATTAATTCGTGTGCCAATGCTTCTGAGAAAGGAATAATTCTTGATGATTGGTACTTATCAAAATTCCACCATGTTACATCTACCAAATAATCATATCTGGGACTTCTCATACCAGAACCAGACCATTTACCAGTAAACCATTGATCTGTTATTAAAATACTTTTTGTCCCAGGTTGATACACCATACCACCATACCACTCCACTGCATCAATCTTGCCTGGTGTATTAATTACCTTTATTATATTCACAACATCTGTACCTGTATTAAGCAAAGAAGTTAAATTGTCTCTTAATTCATCTTTCTTGTCATCTCCTGCTTTAGATCCACTTACTCCATAAATATCAACTCCAGATACACTCCCATTGTCATCATAAATAGTATTGTACTCTAATAAAGCATCAAATTGATCACTAATGCTATTTAAAATATTATTAACCTCTTCTTCTGAACCTGTAAATTTTAAAGTATCATTACCAAACGGATCCACAAACCAAATCGGGCTATTAGCAAAAGTAGCATAGGGAGATTCATGAGGTTTAATAACAGGATCAATATTCCATCTTCTACCTAAACGTGGATCATATTGCCAAAATTCTGCTGTATAACTATTCTTCGCTCCCTGCACCTCATCATCTGCTTCCTTCCCATTAAACCCATATTTATAATCAGTAGTAGCATCAGTATAATTCCTTCCCGGCTGTAGCATTCCAAATCCATAGTAATTATTATAGGCCATCAAATTAGGAATAAAGGATTTCACAGCCTTGGTTTGCCTCAGCGTGTCTACATTGGGTTCTTTAATATCGTTGATAACAGCTCTCACGTTTCCTAAGTGGTCCTTTAACTCATAACGTTTAAATCCTATGTTTCTTGTCAAATATACACTTTTTCCCGGCCCGGGCAAACAATTATCATCATAGATCCTATGTGGCTGCAATGGCAATCCATACCTTGAAATGCCTGCCTGCAGGTCAATTATTATCTTGCTATCTTTTACTTGCTGTAAATCGCTGTTTTCCAGCTTTGCATATTGATACAATGAAGACCTACTACCGCCAACCCCGGCTTTGTATCTCTTTTCTAAGGTCTTTTCTACGTAAAAGAAGTATTTGCTGATCTCGTCCTCGCTTGCAGCGAGGATGTCTTATCTTTGCGTTTGTAACGCATCCTATCTTCCAATTAATTCACTCGTGTGTACTATCAGTATTACTCTTTAGTAGATGTTTTAAATCCTATTTGTTTTCTTGATGGTTTTTCAGGATTGATCATTTTATTTAGGTAGGAAAAAATAATCTGTACATCTTCATCATGCTTTGACACCTTTCCTTCGAGTTGCTCCAATTTCAACAAAATTTCTTTATTGGTAAGCAGCATTTCCCGTATCCGGGTAAAGATGCGCATGATCCGGATATTCACAGATATGGCACGTTTGCTGTTTAAAATACTGGATAACATTAGCACACCATGTTCAGTAAAAACATAAGGTAGTTTTCTCCTTCCTCCTCAACCTGCCTTTATATCAAGCCGACTTCTTGATGTCGCAATTTGCGATATCAAATTATCCCATTCTTTTTCATTTAACTGGAACATAAAGTCTTTAGGAAACCTATCAGCATTTCTTTTAGTTTGCTCGTTCAATCTTCTTGTCTCTACCTGATACAGTTCTGCAAGATCACTGTCAAGCATAATTTTTAATCCTCTTATCAAATAGATTCTGTTTGCAATTACTTCTTCCGGTATAACTAATTCTTGGCTCATTTATTC
Organism: uncultured Chitinophagales bacterium; assembly: GCA_964572485.1. GTDB lineage: Bacteria > Bacteroidota > Bacteroidia > Chitinophagales > CAZNGA01 > CAZNGA01. Next base: position 35,144 of record CAZNGA010000025.1, on the reverse strand, counting down.
ATCTATTTGATTTGCGAAATTATCTTGATCCGATAGGATATTCCAAATTAGAATATCAAGTATTGCTACTCATGATCTTAAAAACCATGACAATGTAAACACTCATTTTCATAAATTTATGAACAGTTTTTCGGAAAAAGTTACATCCTACAGTAATTCTATGATCATTAGATTAAAATAGTTCCAAGTCTCTCCGCCAACTGGCGGATAAGACTTGAAGCAACTTATTTGTTTTAATTTGGAAGACTTGGAGGAACAGTGGAAGATACCATGAATAAAATGGATAACCCTTTTTATGAGCACCTCATTGATAATGATAATTCTGAGCAAATAGAACTGTTTCCAAATCCGGCAGATAATGGGTTTGAAGTTCACTTTAATGGTCTTGAACCAGCTAAAGTAGAAATTCGGATTTTTAATACTATTGGAAAGTTAATGTTCACTGAGGTTTATAATCTTAAGCAGCAACAAATTGAGATTTCAACAAAAAACTTTGAAAATGGCGTATATTTTGTTAATTTAATTATTGAACAGAATGAAGAAGTGAACAAAAGATTGGTTATTGTGAAGTAATGTTCATGAAAGGATTAACAAAATATTATTTGTTTGTGTTGAGTATTAATTTTGCATATACACAATCTACTTATTTCAATAATACATATGATATAAATAATGGATATAATCCTGCCACAGCAGTTGCTGCTGTCAAGGATGGATATGTTTATATTGGTCAATATATTGATGCGGTAAAAAGACAAATGTTCATTGCAAAAGTTGATTTAAATGGAGATACTCTTTGGACCAACATTTATGGAATTGCACCTGAAATCTATTATACCGGTAGATGTGGCAGTTTGATTGAAACAAGTGATGGTGGTTTTGCCATGTGTGGAACATATTCGGATTCATCAGGAGGGCAAGTTGATCTGTTGTTTGTAAGGTTTGATTCAATGGGAGATACGCTTTGGAAAAAAAAATATGGTGGTAATAATTATGATGAGGGGAATTGTTGTATCGAATTGTCAGATAAAAGTTATGTATTATTTGGAAGAACTGACAGCTATGGAAATGGCCAGGAGGACTTTTATTTATTAAAGATAGACAGTACAGGCAATCAATTATGGCAAAAGACTTATGGCGGTTCAAAAAATGAAAACGGGCTTTATGTTGAACAAACCTATGATAAAGGTTTTATCCTTTCAGGTTGGACAAATAGTTTTGGAGCTGGAGATTATGATGGCTATATAGTAAAAACGGATAGTAATGGTAATTTCAAATGGAAAAAGACATTTGGATCAACTCTTGTTGACATTTGCTATACATCCGAAACATCAGATAGTGGATTTATTGTTTCAGGCTCAATGGACTTTGGCGCAGGTTATGAAGATCAAGCATTCTTGGCAAAACTGAGTAGTTCAGGTGATACAGTATGGCAAAAAATGTATGGTAGTCAAAAAATGGAACTTCTTGGTTCAACAGCAATAGAGCTTAAAGACGGCAGTTTTGTGGTTTCAGGCACTAGAAGAGATAGCGCCAATCATGATATTGGTTGGTTATTAAAAGTGAGCTCGTTGGGTGACAGTATTTGGAGTAGAATGTTTAGAACAGAATCTTCTGTTCAGGCGCACTATTTTTATGACCTTGAGCAAACCTGGGATAAAGGATTTGTCTTGATCGGTTCAGCTTTTGATAGCACCCAAGATGCATGGTTGGTAAAAGTTGATAGTATGGGATGTTTAGTCGCAGGTTGTGATACAATGGGAAATTCCATTATCTCTTTAAATTTTCCGCCAAATCAATATAGTATTAAAGTGAGCCCAAATCCATTTAAGTACTCAACTACCTTGGAGGTCCAATACGATTTCATTAAACCCAATAATCAAATTGAACTGGTAATTTATGATATATTTGGAAGGATTTCAAAAAAGATGACAACTAATACAACACAGTTTACTATTCATCGAGACAACATGCTTTCAGGTATATACTTCTATCAAGTAAAAATAGAACAAAATGAATTGTCGTCGTCATGGAAGGTCATTAATACCGGAAAGTTGATTGTTGAATAATATTACTCCAATCCAAAGGCTGATAGTGCCGATGTCGCAAGCCTGCCTGGACGACAGACAGGCGTCAGTTTGTGCCATTTCAATATATGACCAAGCAATTTCGGCTGAAGGCCTTATTGTTATGAACTAGATTACAATAAACAAAGTGGATTAGCTCACTTCATTCGCCTGTCCGCCGTAATGCAATGAAGGCGGGCTGATCCGCAAAATGGGGGTTTCCAGACAAAACTCCACATGCTGCGCATGTATGGTTTTTTTTGCTTGTTCGCTCACCAAGCCAGCTTGGTTCGCTGTAAATAAAAGAACAAAAACGGATTAGCTCTCTTCATTCGCCTGTCCGCCGTAATGCAATGAAGGCGGGCTGATCCGCAAAATGGGGGTTTCAACTCAAACCCCAAGGCCTTCGGCCTTTTGGGCTTTTTTATTTGCCTGCTCACTCAAGCAAGCTTGGCTCGTTGCAAATAAAAAACCCCACCTTTCAGCGGGGTTTGAGTTGAGGTCGCGAGCGGATTCGAACCGCTGTCCAAGGTTTTGCAGACCTCTGCCTAACCACTTGGCTACGCGACCATTATTAGTGCAAATTTACTATTTTTTTACCTTTGACGCTACTTTTACTTTATTTGCTCCAGCGATTCAGTTCCCTTTCTCTTTCTTCTCTTCTTCCTTCTTCTTCTCCAACTCAACATACACTTTTTCTACAGTTCCCTTCACCGCCGGGTGTAATTTGACCACCCTGACCTTCAAATTTGTCAAAGGACCAAATTTCTCTAATACTCGATCATAGATCTGTTGGGCCACATGCTCCAGAAGATAGGATTTCTTCTTCATCACCTCCCTGGCAATACCATATATCTCCTCGTAATTGATCGTTTGGGTGAGGTCGTCACTTTTTGCAGCAGCAGCTACATCCTTATCAACATATACATCTACCAAAAACTGGTTACCGATCACCTGCTCTTCATGGTACCGCCCATGATAAGCATAAAACTGCATTCCCTCTATTGCTATGATTGCCATAATTAATTGATTAATTGAAAATGAATCCTTTCATTTTCCAAAATTAATTAAATGGAGCAAATTTATTTGATTAATTTCGTGCAATAAAATTAAAATAAAATGCGTCAAGATCTATACCAAGGGCATGATCATTATCTGATCGATGATCTGCTGACCGATGAACATAAATTGATCAGGGATTCGATAAGGCAATGGGTAAAAAAGGAAGTAACCCCAATTATAGATGAGTATGCTCAAAAGTCAGAGTTTCCAATGCAATTGATGAAAGGGCTGGCTGAGCAAGGGTGTTTTGGTCCTACCATTCCGGTGGAATATGGTGGTGGTGGGCTCGATCATGTGTCATATGGCCTCATGATGCTGGAATTGGAGAGAGGTGATTCAGGTGTCCGCTCTGCCGCCTCTGTTCAGGGTTCTCTAGTGATGTTCCCCATCAACACGTATGGCTCTGAAGAGCAAAAGAAAAAATATTTACCAAAGCTGGCCAGCGGAGAATTTATCGGCTGTTTCGGACTTACTGAACCTGACCACGGTTCTAATCCCGGAGGGATGAAGTGTACCATCGCCGACAAAGGAGATCATTACCTCCTTAATGGCGCTAAGATGTGGATCACCAACTCCCCTGTGGCTGACATTGCTGTAGTATGGGCCAGAGATGAAGCAGGTAAAGTGAGAGGCGTGATCGCGGAAAAAGGGATGGAAGGGTATTCTGCCCCTGAGATACATGGGAAGTGGTCATTGAGGGCATCTTCTACCGGTGAACTTGTTTTCGACAATGTAAAGATCCCTAAAGAAAATTATTTGCCAAATGCGGAAGGACTGAAAGCACCGCTTGGCTGCTTAAGTTCAGCAAGATATGGCATCGCCTGGGGCGCCATTGGAGCAGCATTGGATTGCTATGATACTGCCCTAAGATATTCGCTGGAAAGATCTCAATTCGATAAACCGATTGCAGGATTCCAGCTTACACAAAAGAAATTGGCTGAAATGATCACTGAGATCACAAAAGCACAACTGCTGGCCTGGCGGCTTGGCGTATTAAAAGATGAAGGAAAAGCAACACCGGCACATGTTTCCATGGCCAAAAGAAATAATGTCGAGATCGCTCTGGACATTGCCAGAACATCGAGACAGATTCTTGGGGGTATGGGTATTATTGATGATTATCCCATTATGCGACATATGATGAACCTCGAATCGGTGATCACTTATGAAGGAACCCATGAAGTGCATCTGCTGATCACAGGGATGGAAGTAACCGGAATCAACAGCTTTTCATAAAACCGGATTGCAACTCTTTATCTAATTATCCACATTGTACCTATTTATTACGTTTTGTAAAATAATTCCGCTATATTGTTAACAAATAAAGAAATGATGTTAATAAGCATTTAATTCTTGTGGATAAAAAAGTGGATAACATCTTGATTACTTTATTTGAGCAATGGGTAAAAAATGCTAAAAATTCGTTTTAATTTTATCCATTATTTCACAACCCAATTATTTTGATTAAAGATGCCGAGGACCCCTGAACCGACCAAAACTAAGATCCAAAGGAAAGCAAAAAGTCCTGCACCTACAGATCTCTCATCTTTTCTCTTTGGAAAGATCCCTCCTCAGGCAAAAGACCTTGAAGAAGCCGTTCTTGGAGCCATCATGCTCGAAAAAGATGCCCTAACGGCTGTAATCGACATCCTCAAACCGGAAAGTTTCTATGTCGATTCCCATCAGAAAATATATAAAGGTATTCTAAACCTCTTTGAGAAATCTCAGCCGGTTGACATATTAACGGTTACCGAACAGCTGAAACAGGCAGGTGAACTTGATGATGTTGGCGGTCCATTTTATGTGACCCAACTGACCGACAGGGTAGCATCAGCCGCTAATGTAGAATACCACGCACGGATCATATCACAAAAATATATTCAGAGGGAGCTGATCCAGATATCAACGAAGATCATCAATGATGCCTACGAGGATACCACTGATGTATTTGAATTGCTGGATCGTGCAGAGCAAAATTTGTTCACCATCACGGACCAGAACTTGAAACGTAGTTCTGAAAGCATGCAGACGCTGATCAAGAGGTCTATCGAGCAAATTGAATCCCTTAAAGATAGAAAGGATGGCTTGACTGGTATTCCTTCAGGATTTACCGAACTCGACAGGCTCACATCAGGATGGCAAAAATCTGACCTGATAATTGTGGCTGCAAGGCCTGGTATGGGGAAAACAGCTTTTGCAATTTCTCTGGCTAGAAATGCAGCTGTAGATTCCGAGCATCCGGTAGCTATCTTTTCAATGGAAATGTCATCTATCCAATTGGTCAATAGATTGATCTCTCAGGAGACAGAACTCCCGGTAGAAAAGCTGAGAAGAGGCAACCTGGCCATGCATGAATGGCAGCAATTGAATACTAAGGTGGAGAATTTATTGAAAACGCCTATTCTTATAGATGATACACCTGCACTCAACATCTTTGAACTGAGAGCCAAGTGTAGAAGAATGAAAACGCAGCATAACGTGCAACTATTTATCATTGATTACCTGCAGTTGATGAGTGGCGCCGGAGTGGAAAGTAAAAGTGGCAACAGAGAGCAAGAGATCAGTCATATTTCACGCTCCTTGAAGTCAATTGCCAAAGAGCTTGACACCCCTGTCCTGGCCATATCCCAGTTGAGCAGGGCCGTTGAAACCAGGGGTGGTCCAAAGAGGCCTCAATTATCTGACCTTAGAGAATCAGGAGCGATCGAGCAGGATGCCGATGTGGTGGCATTTATCTATCGTCCCGAATACTATCAGATCAATGAAGATGAAGAAGGAAATTCATTGAAAGGAATTGGCGAGATCATCATCGCAAAACATCGTAATGGGGCACTGAAAACGATCTTAATGAAGTTTATTGACAAATACGCCAAGTTCATGGACCTTGACAACCAGGACCTTTCAATGTATGGCGCACCTGAACATGGCCCTGAAAGCGAAACCATTACCCGTAGCTCTAAGCTCAATGATATTGAAGATGATGGGTCTCCTTTCTAAACTATACCACCTTTCTTCGATATTACACCTTCCCTCAAATAAATTTATCTATTTTTAATAAAAAAAATTATGCTACTAGGCTTACATTGCTCCATTAGCGGCGGACTGCACAACGCTTTTGAAGAAGCAGAAGAATTTGGAATAAATACGGTTCAGATATTTACTAAAAACCAAAGACAATGGCAGGAAAGGGTTGTGGAAGAGGAAGAAAGCACGCTCTTTAAAAAAAGAATGAAAGAAGCAAATGTAAAAGTAGCTTTCTCCCATTCCATCTACCTTATGAACCTTGCAAGTATAGATCCCGATCTTTGGAATAGATCTGTGGATTCTTTGACAGCTGAGTTGAAAAGATGCCATGCACTTGGCCTTGATTTTACGGTCTTGCACCCCGGGTCAGCAAAGGACCTTAGTGAGGCAGAAGGTATTAAGAAGATCGCCAAAGGGGTAGCCATTGCCCTCAAAAAGACTCAGGACTCCCCTGCAAAAATACTTCTTGAAAACACTGCCGGACAGGGATCAACCCTTGGCCATAAATTCTCCCAGTTGAATAGGATCATGGAGGAAGTAGCAGATCCCCGGGTAGGCATTTGCTTTGACACTTGCCATGGTTTTGCAGCCGGATATGATCTGCGAACGAAAGCAGGGACTGAAGATACATTTGCAAAACTAGATAAGGAGGTAGGGTTACAAAATTTGAAATGCCTCCATTTAAACGATAGCAAAGGTGAATTAGGAAGCCACCTTGACCGCCATGAGCATATTGGACAAGGAAAGATAGGATTAGCTCCATTTGAATATATAATCAATCAATTCAAAGAGGTTCCCAAGGTGCTGGAAACCCCCAAAAAGGAGGATATGGATGGTGTGAACCTTAAGATCTTAAGGGAGATGCTCAAATGATATCGCACTTTGCTCAAAAAACAAATACTTTATGGCTATTTCCCAGCTAGGTAAGGAGATCGTCTTCCCCCCAGTGCATCTTGCAGATGAAAATGGGCTTTTGGTTATTGGGGGCGATCTAAGTATTGAACGATTACTATTAGCTTACAAAAGTGGGATCTTCCCCTGGTATGAAGATGGGCAGCCCATCTTATGGTGGTCGCCTGACCCCCGCTTTGTGCTATATCCCAAAAGCCTAAAGATCTCCCGTTCTTTGCAGCAGCTGATCAATAAAAAGCAATTTGAAATCACCTATGATACTGCCTTTCAGGAGGTGATCGAGCATTGTAAAAAGATCGAACGACCACAGCAGAAGGGCACATGGATCACCGATGAGATGGTCGAAGGTTATGTTCAATTGCATCAACAGGGGTATGCCCATTCCGTTGAAGTATGGGATGATGATGAATTGGTTGGAGGAATATATGGCGTCTCTTTAGGCAAATGCTTTTTCGGTGAATCTATGTTCTCAAAAAAAAACAATAGTTCTAAAGTTGGATTTGCACTCTTTGTGCAAAAGTTAGAGGCAATGGATTTCAGACTAATCGATTGCCAGGTGTACACTGATCACCTGGCGGGTTTTGGGGCAGAGATGATCCCAAGAGAGCGGTTTATTGGAGAAGTGGAAAATGGTATGAGCGATGAAAAGTTAAAAAGTACATTTTGAAATGGTTCATCCTTAGGATAAAATGTCCGATTTTTGAGGAAAATCACTATATTTATATAAAAATGATACTATGCAACTTGAAGGAAAGACCATATTACAACTTGTTCACAATAATTATGAAGACCTGGAGCTATGGTACCCGGTAATTCGTTTGCGGGAAGCAGGTGCGGAAGTACTCATTGCGGGGGAAAAGAACCATACCGAATATTTTGGAAAATATGGGTTGCCGGTACTTACCGATCGTGCCTATTCAGAGATCAACCCCGATAAATATGATGGCCTTTTGATACCGGGCGGCTGGGCTCCCGACAAGATCAGGCGCTTTGAAGAAGTGATCACTATCATTAAATTCCTCGACAAGGTAAAAAAACCAATCGGCCAGATCTGTCATGGTGGCTGGGTATTGATATCTGCAGGTATCCTCAAAGGCAAGAAGGTCACCTCCACTCCCGCTATCAGAGATGATATGGAAAATGCAGGGGCGATCTGGGAAGATAATGAAGTAGTGGTGGATGGGCATATTGTTTCCAGCAGGACACAGGTGGATCTACCCTTCTACGTAAAGAAATTCATTGAAGTGTTGCTAAGGAGTTAAAGGTCAATTTACGATCACCAGGTAGTAGTTCTTCTTCCCCTTTTGAACCAGGATATATTTATCATTCAGCAGGTCATCCATTGAAACTTGCATCTCGAGGTCATCAATTTTTTGCTTATTGATACTCAAACCCCCCCCCTGCAATGTTCTTCTGGCTTCCCCCTTCGAAGGAAAAATATCTGTCTCCTCTGATAGCATATCAAGCACACTCATTTTTGTTTGCAACTTCTCTTTGGACATCTTCATCTGTGGGACCCCTTCAAATATATCAAGTAATACAGACTCAGAGAGTGAGCGAAGTTCATCCTTGGTAGCTTTGCCAAATAGTATGTTTGAAGCTTTAATTGCTTTATCAAGCTCTTCCTCTGAATGCACATAGATAGTGACTTCTTTCGCCAAAGTCTTCTGTAGAGTTCTTTGATGGGGTGCTTCATTATGCTCCTTTTCAATAGATTCAATCTCCTCTTTTGATAGAAAAGTGAATATCCGAATGAACTTAGAAGCATCCTCATCTGAACTGTTAAGCCAAAATTGGTAGAACTTATAGGGTGTTGTCATCTCAGGATCAAGCCAAATATTTCCTTCTTCGGTTTTCCCAAATTTTGTACCATCTGCCTTTGTCATCAGTGGACAAGTGATCCCATACCCTGTTTTCCTTTCCTTCTTTCTGATCAATTCGATGCCGGATGTTATATTCCCCCATTGATCAGATCCTCCTAATTGCAACACACAGTTCTCATTCTCCATGAGCCAATAAAAATCGTAGGATTGGATGAGAATATAATTGAACTCAGTGAAAGATATTTCTTTATTCAATCGCTCTTTTATAAATCCTTTGCTCAGTAAATAGCTGACAGTAAGGTATTTCCCAATATCCCGAAGAAAAGTGAGGGTACTCATTTCTTTAAACCAATCATAATTATTGAGCAGTACTACCGGGTTCTCCTTACTATCGAAATCCAATAACTTCCTCAACTGCTTTTCTATCAATTGCTCATTCTCTCTGATCACTTTCTCGTCGGGGAGCTTCCTTTCTTCGTCCTTACCGGAAGGGTCACCTATCATACCCGTTGCTCCACCAACTAAAGCGATCGGCTTGCACCCTGCGCGTTGCAATTGTGCAAGCAACATGACAGGAACAAGGTTGCCCACCGTCAAAGATTTGGCCGTTGGGTCAAACCCGACATATCCGGTCACCTTATTCTCAGCAAGATATTCTTCAGTGCCCTGGGTCATGTCTTTCAACATGCCTCTCCATCTAAGTTCTTCAATAAAGCTCATAGGGTCTATTTTACCGTAAAGATAGCGTTTTTAAAAAATGTATGATCAACATCAGAATAATAATGGTTTTGATCCCTATTTTCTTCTCAAAACCAGCGTACCAGATAAATGGTGAAAGTAGCCTCCTACATAGGATTTCATACCGCTGAATAGTTTGTTAGAGTAAAATAAACCAATTCTTGGTATATTACGTTACTAAAGGAATAGTACAGAGTTAAGCGTAAATAATGAACTTCTTATCACATTACTATCTGGATGCTGAAGATGATAGGCCATATTACGTATTTGGCATTATCATACCTGACTTATTAAAGAACTTTAACAGGCGCTGGAAGGTCAAAAAGAATCCTCAGGAATACGAACAAATCGAATTACAACAAATTGAGGAGGGAATAGCCAGGCACATAGATGTAGATGCTCATTTTCATAATTCTGACTTCTTTAAGGAGAACACTCTATTTATTAGTGATACACTGAAAAAGAATGAAATTGACTCTATGGCCAAACACACTTATTTTCTGGCACATGTTATACTGGAGTTAATGATAGATAGGCTATTGGTAAAAAATTACCCGAATATTTGTGAACAGTTTTACGCAATACTGAACAGAGTAGAAAAATCTAATATCGATTTGTATCTAAATTATTCTAATTTCGTACAAGAAATGAACGATTTTAGTAGTTTTTTCGAAAAGTTTAAAACTAGCAAATATATTTTTCACTATGCAAATAATGAAAACCTCATTTTTGCGTTAAATAAGATCATCGAAAGAGCCACCGGAAACCCCTTGTCAAAAGAGGATGGTAGTAAGCTCAATACAAGTTTGTATGATTTTGAACAAAAAATTTCATTCAATTATTTAACCATATTTGAGGAATTGAAATATCAGCTAAAATGAAGGATTTCAGTAAAATTATATTAGGGATCTTATTGTGCTTTCCTATCTTAAATGGGAAATCACAAGAAGCCCGTAAATACAGCAATGAATTCTTATCTATTGGGATCAATGCCCGTGCATTGAGCATGTCAAATGCTCAGGTAGCAACCATCAACAATGTATCCGCCGGATTTTGGAATCCTGCAGGGCTTGTTCATTTTGAAAGTAGCCTCCAGGTAGCTGCCATGCATTCTGAGTATTTTGCCGGCATTGCAAAATTCGATTACGGTGGAATTGCAATTCCACTTCCACAGGATAAAAAGATAAAGCGGGTGATCGCTTTTTCACTCATACGATTTGGTGTCGACAACATCCCCTATACCCTATTTTTGAAGGAACCGGATGGTTCTATCAATTACGACAATGTAACTAGTTTTTCAGCCGCCGACTATGCTTTCCTCTTCTCATATGCACAAGGGCTGCCACTTAAGAAGTTCAAGGATTTTAAAATTGGGGGGACCGCCAAGATCATTCACAGGACAGCAGGTGAATTTGCGAGCTCATGGGGTTTCGGAATAGACCTTGGCGCACAGTTCAGCCACGAAAAATGGAGGTTTGGGATCATGGCAAAAGATATCACCACGACCTTCAATGCCTGGTCCATCCGTTTTAATGAAGAAGAAAAAAGGGTTTTGGAGACGGAGAACAATGAGGTGCCTGAAAGTTCCCTGGAGATCACATTGCCAAAATTGATCCTGGGAGGTGCCTACTATTTTGAGTTCCCCAGTAAGATCTCCATTTTGCCAGAGCTAAATATCGATATTACTACTGATGGCAAAAGAAATGTACTGATCAGTGCAAATCCTTTTAGCATTGAACCCCATTTAGGTGTGGAATTCGGATATAATAATTTTGTATTTGTAAGAGGGGGCATTGGCAATATCCAGAGGGCCCTCGATAATAAAGATGGGACGAAGAAGATCATTACGGTCCAACCAAATATTGGACTGGGACTTAAGATCAGCGATTTTACAATAGATTATGCATTAACGGATTTGGGGAATGTTTCTCAAGCTCTTTATTCACACGTTTTTTCGTTGATGCTTGATTTTGATAAAGATAAAAGAAAAATCAATAGGAGAAAATAATGGTTCGGACACTATTACTTATTTTTTGTTCTTTATGGTGCCTCTCAAATGGTATCGCACAGCCCTATGAGAATGACTGGATCGATTTTTCACAGCCCTATTTAAAGATCAAGGTCAATGAAGACGGATTGCATAGGATCGATTACAATACCATCTCTATTGGTGTCAGTAAAGCTGGATATAATTTAAACACAATTGATCCCAGGAATTTTCAACTTTTCTTTAGGGGAGAAGAGCAATACATCTACATTAAAGGAGAGGATGACGGCATCTTTCATAGTAGTGACTACATTGAATTTCTCGGGTATATGAATGATGGGACTTTTGATGTTGACCTTTATGAGACCGATAAGCAGCCTCAGGATAAGCATAGTTTATTCACGGACACTTCTGCATACTTTTTAACCTGGAATAGTTCGATCTTCAATAGAAGACTAACTGTTACAGTGAATGATACTGTCGCCCCACCAGCACAAGAGCCCTATTTTATGCATACTGCAACGCTATATGCACTCAGGAATTCTTATGATTTTGGTGTCGCCTATTATTTAGGGGACCCAATACAATACTTGTACAGCTCTGAATTTGACAGAGGAGAAGGTTTTATTGGTGGTTTTTTCAAAAAGAACAGTTCTGCTGCCCTTCGTTCAAGAGATGTAGCAACCCCTTCAATATATGGTTCAGGTCCTGCTACTGCTACCGCAGAACTTAGGACAGTGAGCAAAAGAAATGGTCTTAACCCAAAAGATTATAACTTAAAAGTGTATATCAATGGCACAAACGTGTACGATAACATACTTACAGGACCGGATGCATATAAGTTGAATCTTAGTTTCCCGGTCAGCTACCTGCTCAGTCCAACCTCAACTTTTTTAATGGAAGTTGACGGACAAAAGCACTATTTCCCTTCTATTAAAATAACGTATCCTCGCACATTTGATTTTGATAATCAGTCCACCTTTCTGTTTTCAACCATTGACAATTCTAAACAATACTTGAACATTGCCAATTTCGATGATAAGGGTACTGATCCTATACTGTACGATCTCACTAATCATCTGAGAATCACCGGGACAGGTGGTGGCGCCACTCACAAATTCGTAGTTCCCCTCTCTTCCCTACCAAATGATCGGGAGTTATACTTATCAAGTCAGGATAACAATGACATAAAGATCGTTACCAGGGTTACCCCTGTTACATTTACCGACTATTCGCAGGTGATCAATCAAGGCGATTTTATCATAGTTACTCATTCACGCCTTTTACCCAATGGGTATATTGATGATTACAAAACCCTCAGGTCATCAACATTTACGCCGGTGGTCATTCTTATCGATGAGTTGTATGATCAATTTTCTTATGGAATCACGAAGCATCCATTATCAATAAGGAATTTTACAAAATTTGTTCTCAATGAATGGACCGTAACTCCTGAATATTTATTTCTTATTGGAAAAGGGGTAGAGTATTGGCTTTGGAGATATTCAACGGCTTATTCATTTAGAGACACAATGTGCCTGATACCTACATATGGACATCCCGGCTCTGATAATTTGCTGACAGCCATTGATCCTGCTAAGCCATTAGTACCACAGCTACGTATTGGAAGGTTGGCTGCGCAAACTCCTGAAGATGTGCGTATCTATTTGGATAAAGTAAAAGCATTTGAGGCCAGTCAAGATACATCTGCCGCATCTCAAACAATTGACAATAAACTTTGGCAGAAAAGAGCGGTCAATTTCGCTGGGGGAAAGAACAAATCGGAACAAGACCTCTTCGTATATTACCTAAGTAAATATCAAGCTGAACTTGTTAAAGATTTCTTTGGAGCTCAGGTGACATTATTTACAAAGTCAAGCCCTGATCCATTCGAACAAGCCCAATCAGAATTACTTGATTCACTTATTAATAATACGGGGGTTTCATTAATTACCTTTTTCGGACATGCTGCGGCAAACGTCATTGAATTCAACTTAACCCCTGAAGATTTTTACAATAAAGACAAATACCATTTTGTTGTTTCCAATGGCTGTTTCTCAGGCCAGATTCATTCAGAAACACAAAATATGAGTGAGCGGTTTGTGCTGGCGGAAGAGAAGGGGGCAGTTGGTTTCATTGCCTCTGTATACCTGGCTGTACAGGGAAGTCTTGACCGATATTCAACACAGCTTTACAAATATTTATGCTATGACCACTATGGAAAAAGCTTTGGTTATATTAACCAGAAAGTACTGGAATGGATGCAAAGCAACTATACATACATATATGATGAGTTCATTTCACAGCAGAGCACCTACCATGGTGATCCCTCATTATCTGTGTACCCCCATGGCTCTCCTGATTATGTTCTCGAAAGAGATCAGGTTTCATTTAATCCCGATATAATTACCGCTAAGGAAGATTCTTTTGATGTGAACATCAATGTAACGAATATAGGCAAAGCACTTAATGGTTCTATAGATGTTAGAATTATCAGGAAATTCCCTGATGGTAGTGAACAGCCTGCCTTCATAAAAACGATCTCTGCCCCCTATTTCCAGGATCCAATAACGATGACTCTCCCTACAGAAGGCTCAAGAGCGCTCGGAGTAAATAATATTGCTATTAAGGTAGATGCTAGTGAGGAATTTACTGAGACCTCAGAGTTGAACAATGAGATCAATATGGACTTTTTCATCACCTCAGATGATCTTATTCCTGTGCTTCCCTATGAATTCGCCATTGTATCTGATATGAGCACATTAACATTAAAAGCCTCAACCGCAAATGCATTTGCCGATCCAAAGAATTACATCATTGAAATTGACACTTCAGAATTGTTTAATAGCCCTGCTAAAGTATCAAAAACATTTAGCCAAATAGGAGGAGTCGTAGAATGGGCCAATCCTGCCATTGCAGCATTGAATAATACTGTCTATTATTGGAGAGCCAGCCCTGACTCAATTTACACCCACGAGTTTAGTTGGAATTATAGTTCTTTTGTTTACATCAATGGCAGTCAAGAAGGATGGAATCAATCTCATTACTTTCAGTTCTTAAAAGATGCCTACACTAATCTGGAGCTTCCTGCTAATAGAAAATTCAAATTCGTAGATGCTATTAAGGATGTTACTGCCCTGATCGGTTCAAATACTTTTACCAGATGTGCTTATTACATAAATGCCTCTGAACAACACAGAAAGATAGGACTTTGCAACCCACAATTTATTGTAGCAGTGCTTGATTCAACGAATGCCATACCTTATTCATATAGTATTAATTGCAAAGGGTCTTCAAAACTTGCGGCAGAATTCAACACTACTAATTCTGCGGAAATATTAGCCCTCAATGATTTTCTTGACACCATCCCCGATATGCAATATATCCTGATCATGGGAACTGTCGCCTCTAATGCTGAAACCTGGTCTTCGGCAGATTCGCTGATGCTAACCAACACTTTATTGCCTCTTGGCGGTTCTTTGATAGGTAAGATCCCAAATAATACACCCTATTTGTTCTTTACGAGAAAAGGGGACATGTCCTTTACCGTTACTGAATTAATAGCCAGTTCTCCTACAGCTACCATTGATTCCACCATGCAAATAGTAGGTCAGTGGGATGAAGGATTTTTGGTATCAAAAAGGATCGGCCCGGCTGCATCATGGAATAAGGTACAATGGTCACATCAACCTGCAGACCCCTGGGACTATGTGAACTTGGATGTTATTGGCTTAGATGCTACTTTACAGCCAACCACTTTAGCTTCCAACTTAACTTCCCTTGATACAACACTTGGTTTCATTGATGCTGCTCAGTACCCATATTTGCAGTTACAACTTAATGTGAAAGATGATTCCTTACAAACTGCTGAACAACTTCAATTGCTGAGGGTACTCTATAACCCTGTTCCGGAAGCTGCATTGAATGCCAGCTTGCATTATGTGTTTAATAGTGATTCCCTTTTCCCTGGTGAGCCCTTGGCCTTTTCCATTGCATTAGAGAATATAGGCAATTTAGATATGGACAGTATGTTGGTAAGATATGTTACCATAAAGCCAAATAATAATTCCGATACTACTGATGTAAGGATGGCTCCCCTCCCTGTGGGAGATACGCTCCATTTAAACTTTTTGCAAGAAACCAAAAGCATCGGATTCCAGGGAACGAGTACTTTTCTTGTAGAAGCTAACCCTAATAATGACCAAATTGAGCAGTATCATTTTAACAATTTGGGCATGAATAAATTCTATGTAGATCAGGATTTTGAGAACCCACTTCTTGATGTAACATTTGACGGTAGGCACATTCTTAATGGGGATATTGTTTCAGCTAACCCATTTATCATGATCAAACTCAAAGATGAGAATAAGTACCTGGCATTGGATGATTCCGCCCTGATACATGTGGAATTGATAGATCCCAGTGGTTCCTACGTTTATCCAAAGTACAATAATAAAACAATGAAGTTCTTCCCTGCAGATCCTAATGAATTAGCTAATGATAATACTGCCAAAATAGAGTATCACCCGGTCTTCAAAAAAGACGGCACCTATAGATTAACGATCGTTGCTGAGGATAAGAGCGATAATTCTGCAGGTGACATTACCTATGGAATTTCATTTGAGGTGATCAACAAACCTATGATATCCAATGTATTGAACTTCCCAAATCCTTTTACCACATCAACCCGCTTTGTCTTTACGCTTACAGGATCTGAAGTGCCCACATTTTTCAAGATTCAGATCATGACCGTATCCGGCAAGATCATTAGAGAGATCACCCAAAATGAGATAGGTCAGATCTATGTTGGTCCCAATATCACAGAATACGCATGGGATGGTACAGATGAATATGGCGACAAGGTTGGTAATGGCGTCTATCTTTATAGGGTCATTACTAATATTCAAGGAAATGCTTTAGGTCACTACGAAACAAATATTGACAACTTCTTCAAGAGTGGATTTGGAAAGATGTACCTGGTCAGGTGATCTTATTTTAAGACATCTTGTATAACCGCTCCAAGTATTTTCCAATTACATCGAACTCAATATTTACTTTATCCCCGACCTTATAATATCCAAAAGAAGTGTTTTCATAAGTATAAGGAATTATAGCTACGTTGAAATGGTTTTCTCCGGCTTCTACAATAGTTAAACTTACCCCATCTATAGATATGGAGCCTTTGTTGACCATGAGTGGTTTTGATGAATCCGGAAACTGAAAAGTAAAATACCAGCTCCCGCCATCCTCTTTAATGTCACTACACTCAGCTGTTTGGTCCACATGGCCCTGAACAATATGGCCATCAAAGCGAGAGTCAATTTTCATTGCTCTTTCCATATTAAGATGGTCACCCACCTGAAGATATTGCAAATTACTTTTAATTAGGGTTTCTTCTACTGCAGTAACGGTATGCTGACCGTTTTGAATATCTACTACCGTCAAACAAACGCCATTATGGCTTAAACTTTGATCAACTTTCAACTCATCTGAAATAGGAGATTCGATAGTGATGTGTAAATTCTTCTTGTCCTCTTTTAAAGTAATGGCCTCCCCCATTGACTCAATGATCCCTGTAAACATAATTAACTTATTGCTACCTGAACAAATGAATAAATCCTCCAGGTAATTTGATCTTTACCTCTCCATCCAATCTCACAGTATATATATCACAAATATAGAAATAAACTCCTTCAGATGCCGGCTTGCCGGATGAAAGATCTGTGCCATCCCAAAGGATATCAGGGTCATGAGTTTCATAGACCATCTGCCCCCATCTATTGAATACCTTCATATCAATGCGATCTACGAAACGATAAGGAATGAAGGGTGTGAAAAAGTCATTATCATAATCCCCATTTGGAGTAAATGCATTTGGTAATTCATAGAAAGGACAATTATCAACACATACCTTGATCATACTACTTTCATTATTATAAACATCAACAGCAGTTACTCCATAGCATCCAGCCAAAGATTGTAAGCCACTGTGGGTAAATGAGGTATCCGTCGGAGAAAATATTGTGGTCAGCAATGTCATTGAAGATTCTTCATCTTCACTATAATAGACCCTGTAAGAGGAGACATCATCATCTCCACAAACACTCAGGGGGCTGGACCATAGAAGATAATTCTCAAACTTAATTCCACTCCATATCACATCAGGAGAAAAGTCGCAATAATTTGAAACTTTGAGTTCAGGAGGACATGGAGGGATGGTGTCAACAGGAATGCCACACATGATCTGAGACTTATTTAATAATGGATCTATTAGCCCTGTAGCCCCATAGGTACCAACACTCTGAACATAGTAGCAGTAATCCTCACCATTTACTAATCCCTTATCGCTATAAGTCGGTACATAGGAAGAATCAATCAATACATAGGCCCCGGAAAAACTATCGCTTCTATAGATGTAGTATTTCTCATTCATCCAGGTTACCTCTTCCTCCCAGCTTACACTCAACTTTCTGTCTGAGGCAGCAATTGATAATAGAACCGATGAAGAAAAAGGGGTAATGCCTATTAAATTACTGGCTCCACCATAAAAATCGATGCTATATGAGTAGGGCAATATAGAAGTTACTATTGACGAATCTATATATGAAGAATCATTAAGGGTGGCAAATGTTGCAGACATGAAAGAATCAATGGTTACAGGATTGTTCCCTGAAAAATTGTCAGCTCTGGATAGAACATACTTATAGGGTCCGGGGTTACTAATAGTGTCAAGGTTAGCAGCCAATGGCTTTGACCATGCAACATATATCTTACCCAGATCCACGCTGTTTGGTGAAGTACTCTCAACACTAATATTTGTCAGCACAGGTACATCTTTAAGTAACTCAGCACATACTTCATTGGAGGGGACACTCGCTGCTCCATCACTGAACATGGCAAAGATCCGATAACAATAATTTGCACCCTTTTCTACACTTTTATCGACATAAGAATAATCTGCCACATTCTTTGCGATCCTTGTATATCCTTTTCCACCCAATCCAGTTTCACATGAATCCGGTGTAAATGGATTGCTGCCAATTCTGCGCCAAATGGAGAATCCATCAAAATTTGCGAATGAGGAGCAGGTATACAAACTATCCCATGTGAGTTTGATCTCATCTCCGGAGGTTATGTTCGCCACCAAATTCTGAGGCGGAGGGGCTATCACCCAAACCAGCCAGGTTTCAATGCCTGAAAGATGCTTGGCAACATTTAAAAATTCGTAATCATCTTCTGCCCTGAACACTACCTCATAAAATTGGCTTCTAACATTATTACAAGTGGGCGTCCAGCTAAAAACTCCCGAAACACTATCAGCGGGAGGATCAGCAGTAAATGTTGCAGGATTTAAAGTAAATTCCAGCGGTCCACCATGAGCTGTCAATGTAACTTTTTGGTCTGTATTCGGGTCATGAGCATTCACATTAATGACCAACAGATCACCTACCATCACACATGTATCGTTGATATCCTCCACTATTGGAGGCTGATTGTTAATATCCAACACAAAGATCTGCATATCCCTGATCACACTTCCTACAAACCGATCGTCTCTGTATTCTGTTATTTTAATTGCAATATTATATTCGCCAATTGTTAGGGGAACATCCCATGTAATCTCACCTGTCTTATTATCAATATTAAATGATCCAGGAATATTGAAACCTGCTTCATCAGGATATAAATAACCGGGTATATTAATTCCTCCCGCGCCCTTGCAAGGCACAAGTTCGAAATATAAGCTATCGCCATCCGGATCAGAGGCAGTGGGGTTATACTCATAGAGCTCACCAACATTAGCAAAACCTATTGGAGGCATCAAAAGAACAGGAGAGTTATTCCCCCCGATATATGATGAAAATTTAGCCCCTATACATGATTTCAAGGCAAAAGGAATGTTTATCGAATTATATATATTGATACTTCCGCCATTTCTGTTCGGATCCTCCATTTTGATGCAATAATCCCCCGGGCCTGGATAGGTATGATATCCTATATAAATATTCATCTGCATATCCTTATTGATGGGAATGATCTGCACCCGGCGGATATATTTTCTGTTACCATCTCCCCATTGCACTTCTAAGCTATCTCTATCCACATTGGTTATAGGAGGGATGGCAGTGTATGTGGTTATTGTTATTTTATAAGAAAAACCAGATATATGCTCATAGGTGATTTCGCCTGCCCTGTTATGAGTACCAAAGCAATACAAAGTGTTCAGAAAAAATACAACTGCTAAAACTATTTTAATAAATCGCAGCATTACTGAATTTTATGGGAATAGTAAACACAACTAAATTAGTAATTTTCCATAATAATGTCCATTCATAAGGAAAGAAAATATTTTATACAATCCCCAGTGTTAACGGTATATTCAGACCAATCAAAAATCAATTATTGTTCTCAGGATTCGTAGCTATCTATTCAAACGTTTTTTAACAAAAAATGTTCAATCATCCCTTACTGATAAGGTGTAAATAAGTAACTAAATTATTCAAAATTTATTGCTGTTTTTATAAGAATGACAACGTTTTGTTTATTAAATTTACAAGCGTAAAATATTTGTTCTAAGGAGGAAAAAGATAGATCTTTTATTGTAATAATTTTCCACTAAAAAATATATCATGAATTGGATCATTAAGGTGTTTACTTCATCTATTGGGAAGAAAATAGTGATGAGTCTTACAGGGCTTTTTTTATGTTCATTTTTGGTTGTTCATTTGAGTGGTAACTTCTTGTTATTCAATGATGATGGCGGAGAAGCATTTAACGCCTATTCAGCTTTTATGTCACATAATCCTGTTATTAAAGTTTTTGAGTATGGTCTAATAATAGGATTTCTCTTTCATATCATCAATGGCATCATTCTTACAAAAGGCAACAAGGTAGCAAGACCTATTGATTATAAAGTAAATAATGCGAACCAGAATAGCTCATTTGCTTCACGGCATATGCCATTGACAGGGATCATTATCTTACTGTTCCTTATTTTGCATTTAAAGACTTTTTTTATAGAGTATCGGTTGCTGGAAGCAAGTGACTCCATCTATGATACCGTTATCACTTCTTTTAAACAGTGGTGGTATTCAGGAATTTATGTGGTAGCTATGGTATTACTAGGTGTTCATCTTTCACATGGCTTTAAAAGCGGATTTCAAACATTAGGCCTTGAACATAAAAAGTATTCTCCAATTATTAGTCTGATCTCCATTTTATTCTCAATTATCATAACAATTGGGTTTTTGACAATGCCTATCTATTTTTATCTGATTCAATTTATGCAATAGACAGTTATTTATCTATAAAAAAGTTATCATGGAATTCAATTCAAAAATACCGGATGGACCTTTAAGCGAAAAGTGGATCAATTACAGATCTAAGGTTGCTCTTGTTAGTCCTTCTAACAAAAGGAATATTGACATTATTATCATTGGAACCGGATTGGCCGGGGCTGCTGCTGCTGCCAGCTTAGGGGAATTGGGCTATAATGTAAAAGTATTTTGCTACCAGGATAGTGCCCGAAGGGCTCATAGCATTGCTGCTCAAGGGGGTATCAATGCTGCAAAGAATTATCAAAATGATGGAGACTCCATATTTAGATTATTCTACGACACAATAAAAGGTGGCGATTTCAGGGCCAGGGAGGCAAATGTTCATCGATTGGCGGAAGTCAGTGTTGATATTATTGACCAATGTGTTGCACAAGGGATTCCTTTTGCCAGAGAGTACGGTGGATTGCTTGCCAACAGATCCTTTGGAGGAGTGCAAGTACAGAGGACCTTTTATGCAAGAGGCCAGACTGGCCAGCAATTGCTTCTGGGGGCATATAGTGTGCTAAGCAGACAAGTGGCCGCAGGTCAGGTAGAGATGTTCTCCCGACATGAAATGATGGAAGTAGTGATGATCAATGGAAAAGCGAGAGGTGTTATTGTAAGAGATATGGTTACCGGAGAAATAACCCGTCATGCAGGTCATGCTGTTGTTTTGGCCACAGGAGGTTATAGTAACGCTTTTTACCTTTCAACAAATGCCATGGGATGCAATGTGACGGCAAATTGGAAGGCATACAAGAAAGGAGCCCTTTTCGGGAATCCTTGTTTTGCACAGATCCACCCTACCTGTATTCCTTTATCAGGAGACCATCAGTCAAAACTCACCCTCATGAGTGAAAGTTTGAGGAATGATGGAAAAGTTTGGGTACCAAAAAAGGAAGGAGATGACAGAGGTCCAAATGATATTCCTGAAGAAGACCGTGATTATTATCTGGAAAGGATGTATCCTGCTTTTGGCAATCTGGTACCAAGAGATGTTGCTTCCAGAGCGGCCAAGAAAGTATGTGATGAAGGCAGGGGCGTTGGAGCAACAAAGCTAGCCGTATACCTGGACTTTGAGGATGCGATTCAGAGGTTGGGTAAGGATGTTGTAGAAGAGAGATACGGAAACCTCTTTGAAATGTATGAAAAGATAACCGGAGAGAATCCATATGAAACACCCATGCGAATATTCCCTGCGATCCATTATACTATGGGTGGCTTATGGGTAGACTATGAATTGATGACCAATCTAACCGGGCTCTATGCTATTGGTGAGTGCAATTTCTCTGATCATGGAGCTAACAGGCTGGGTGCTTCCGCATTGATGCAAGGACTAGCGGATGGTTATTTCATATTACCCTATACCATTGGGGCGTACTTATCGAAAGAGATCAAAACCGGTGGAATAAGTACTGAAGGCAAGGAATTTGATGAAGCTGAAAAGATGGTAAAGGAGCAAATTGAAAAACTATTGGCAATTCAGGGAAAACAATCCGTCGACGACTTCCACAAAAGATTGGGAAAAGTGCTTTGGGACCATTGCGGGATGTCAAGAAATGGGGAAGGTCTTACAAAAGCAAAGAAAATGGTTCAGGAGATCAGGGATGAATTCTGGAAAGACCTTAAGGTCCCGGGGGCAGCTAATGAATTAAATCAAGAGTTGGAAAAAGCAGTCAGACTCGCTGATTTTCTTGAGCTGGGGGAATTAATGATAGAAGATGCACTAAATAGGAAAGAATCTTGTGGCGGGCATTTTAGAGAGGAATACAGGACAGAAGAAGGTGAGGCAAGACGTGATGATGAGAATTACACATATGTTGCTGCATGGGAGTTCAAAGGAACCGGACAACCTGCAATGCTTCATAAAGAAGAGTTGGTATTTGAAAATGTAGAACTGAAACAAAGAAGTTATAAATAATTTTTCATTATGGATTATACATTAAAAGTTTGGAGGCAAAAAGACCAAAACGATAAGGGTAAATTCGTTACCTACCAGGTTAATGATATATCACCGGATGTATCATTCCTTGAAATGCTGGATATACTAAATCAGGATCTCATAGTGAAAGGTGATGATCCAATCGCTTTTGATCATGATTGTAGAGAAGGTATTTGTGGCACTTGTAGTATGTTTATCAATGGGCGGGCTCATGGTCCGTTACAAGGCACTACGACCTGTCAATTGCACATGCGCCATTTTGGCTCTACAACAACAATAGTGATAGAGCCCTGGAGGGCAAAACCATTTCCTGTTATTAAGGACCTTATTGTAGACCGTACCCCTTTTGAGAGAATAATGCAGGCTGGCGGGTTTATCTCTACGAACACAGGAAGTGCTCCTGAAGCTAATAACATAGCTATCTCCAAAGAAAACTCAGACAAAGCTTTTGATGCTGCTGCATGCATTGGCTGTGGTGCTTGTGTGGCATCCTGCAAGAATGCTTCTGCCATGCTTTTTATCAGTGCCAAGATCTCACATCTTGCACTATTACCACAAGGGAAACCTGAAAGTGCAAAAAGGGTTCAAAAAATGATCGGAGTCATGGATAAAGAAGGCTTTGGCAACTGTACAAATACAGGTGCTTGCGAAGCAGAATGCCCGAAGGAGATCTCTTTGAGCAATATTGCCCGGCTAAATAGAGAATTTATCACTGCAAGTTTATGTGCTGAAGAGTAACCCAAGGAAATTATATGTTGGCTGTAAAAGACTGAAGATCTTCAAATACAAGGTCAGCCATTTCAGCAGCAGCTATCTGATCAATATCACTCTTTAAATGTACGGTGACCATTCCAACTTCACGACCCAACTCCACATCCGACACTTTATCACCCACAAATAAAGAACGCTCGAAATCTATTTCCGAATGATCTGCCTTCGCTTGAAGTGCCATACCCGGCTTTGGCTTTCTGCAACTACAATTTTGATCGATCTCATGGGGACAAAAATAAATTCCATCTATTCGACCCCCTGCACGTTCTATCTCCTTCATCATATGGGTATGGACCTCATTCAGGTCTTCTTCAGTCATGAGTCCTTTTGCAATACCTCTTTGATTCGTAATAACAATTATAAGTCCTACTCGTTGGCTCAATTCCTGCATAGCACCTAGAGCGCCGGGTAAAAATTCGAACTCATCAATATTCTTGATGTAATCCCCCTTGTTCTCCCTATTGATCACACCATCCCTGTCCAAAAAAAGTGTCCAGGAATTGTTAATCTTCAAATCTTTTAAATTCATGTTGTGCTCTTTCGTAATCCCTTGGTATCCCAACATCTATAAAATAATCATCAAATGGTATCCCATAAAATTTATCCTGTTCATGATATTTCTCCATTAACTCCCTCTCAAAGGAAAATACTGAAGGGAATTCCCGGTCAAACAATTTTTTGTTCAACAAATATATTCCTCCATTGATGAATCCGCTGCTTACCGGTTGCTTTTCCTTAATGTTGACGATCTGATTTGATGGGTTGATCTCAACGGTGCCATATCTATCAAAATTCTCAAGATGCTTCAAAGCTATTGCTAATGTTGCATCTGCGCTGCGAAAATGATCACCTAATATTTTCAGGTCAATTTCAAAAAGTGTGTCACCATTTAATACAAACACCTCCTCACTGTTAGAGTGTTGTATCGCTTCCTGTATTGCACCACCGGTACCTAAGGGTTCATCTTCAATAGAATAATCTATATGAAGTGATCTATACTGATCGCCAAAA
Source organism: uncultured Chitinophagales bacterium (assembly GCA_964572485.1). Classification (GTDB taxonomy): domain Bacteria; phylum Bacteroidota; class Bacteroidia; order Chitinophagales; family CAZNGA01; genus CAZNGA01. The sequence goes on along the minus strand of CAZNGA010000025.1, from coordinate 10,491 downwards.
AAAGCTTTAATGGGCTCATACTTAAAGCCCACTGCAAGTATTACATTCTCTATCTCCTGCTTGATCAAATAATCCAATAAATAGCGTAAAAAAGGAGCGTCATTGATCAATGCCATGGACTTAGGAGTATCTGGCAGTACACTTTGCATCCTTGTACCTAATCCGCCAGCTAAAACAATTGCTTCTTTTGTGATCATTGATCAAATATGGATTTTTCTACCAATTCGCAGATGATATGGCCTATTAGAATGTGCCCTTCTTGAATTCTTGGGGTATCTGAGGAGGGTACGTTGATCAGATATTTGCATAGTCCTTTCATCTTTCCGCCTTCACTTCCAGTCAACCCTATAGTGGTCAAACCTATTTCATTTGCTTCATCGATAGCTTGTACAATATTCTCAGAATTTCCGGATGTAGAAATAGCAATTAGTACATCACCACCTTTACCCTTTGCTTTTATTAATCTTGAAAACACGCTATCAAAGGAATAATCATTGGCTACAGCCGTAAGGTATGATGAATTCACATGTAATGCCTCAGCAAATAATGGGTCTCTATCCAGATAAAAACGACCCGATAATTCAGCGGCGATATGCTGGGCGTCAGCTGCACTACCCCCATTGCCACACAATAGAACTTTCCCTCCTTGGTTGAAGCTACTTACTATATCACCAACAGCTTTACCAATAGTATCATGCAATTCCTTATCCTGAGCCATTTTCACCTTTACTTCCCCTGAATTACTGATGAGTTGTTGAATTATTTCAGTTACATTTTCCATGATGTCATCCCATTTTTGGTAAAGCAATAATCTTGAAAAGAACCTTTGAACTTTTTAAGCGATGCGATTACTTTATATTTAGTATTCATTGGACAATATAAGATCATAAATCCACCACCCCCTGCACCTGAGATCTTACCACCGGAGGCTCCAGCTTTGAAGGCCACTTCATATATCTCATCGATCATTGGATTAGAAATTCCTGATGCCATCAATTTCTTATGCTTCCAGCTTTGGTCAAGGATCTCTCCAATACCATCAATACTTCCCTTCAATAATGCTTCTTTCATAAAAATAGCCTGCTCTTTAAGACTATCCATTGCATCAATTGATGACCTTTCCTTTTTGACAACATTTTCGGATTGCGCAATAATGATCTCTGATGACAATCTGCTGGTATCCGTATAATAGAGCAGCAGATTATTCTCAAGTTCATTTAAATTCTTACTCTTAATTCTCAATGGATTCACAATGACCTTATCTTCAGCATGAAATTCCATAAAATTAAATCCCCCAAAGGTTGCTGCATATTGATCCTGCTTTCCTCCTGCCATTTCCAGATCAATCCGTTCAATTTCATAAGCAAGATGTGCAATATCATATTCGCCCAATGGTAAGTTCAACCACTCAACGAATGCACCAAGAATTGCTACCGTCAAGGTTGATGAAGATCCAAGTCCTGAACCTGGAGGGGCATCAACATAAGTGGTCAGCTTGAATGATAATGGTTTGGATGAGAAATCACGAACTATTCTATTGTATACTCCTTTGGCAAGAATCATTTCATCGCTGGTCTCCAATTCGGGGACAGCATCCATTTCGATCTCCTTATCCAACTCCACAGAAGAAAGAACTATTTTACCATTATCCATTGGCTCAATAGTAGCATAGGCATTCATGTTAACCGTTGCATTTAGAATTACCCCTCCATATAGATCGGAATAGGGACTAACGTCTGTCCCGCCCCCGGCCAATCCAAGTCTTAAAGGTGCTTTGCTTCTAATGATCATGGTACTGGTTTTTCAACTTACCCACAGATTTCACTATACAAATCTACAATTTTCCTGTACATTGCTTCCCAGGAATACTTTTTCTTCTCTATAGCAACATTCCGAACGAAATTCTCCTCTTTTTTATTTTCATAAAAGTCAATTATTGCATTGGCGATCTCAGTGCTGCTAGGTTCCACAACATACCCCACTTTACCATCAGGAACTATTTCCGGTAACCCCCCTTTATTGGTAACAATCATCGGTTTATTAAAATGATAAGCTATCTGAGTGATTCCGCTTTGGGTAGCATTCGTATAGGGTTGAGCCACAAGATCAGCTGCACAAAAATAGGTAGCAACTTCTTTATCAGGAATAAATTTATTGAACTGGATAATACTTCCTTCAAGGTTATGGTTTTTGATCATTTCATCATAAGTCCTTCTGTCTTGATAATATTCTCCTGCAATAATGAGTTTCAATCCCAAATCTCTTATTCTTTCATCTGCAAAAGCATCGATCAGGATATCCAATCCTTTATATTCTCGAATAAAACCGAAAAAGAGGACATACTGGCCAGCTGGTTCTAGCTCCAAGTTTTGCTTTGCAATTTCTTTTGATAGGGAGGTACCAAAATTATCAAATAGGGGGTGTGGGCAATACTGCGCCGGCTTGTGTTTTGTAAAAAGGGTGAGGTCATCCAATACAGAGCTGGACATGGCTATAAATCCATCACAGCTATTAATAAAATAACTGGTTAACGATCGATCCCCAATTCTCTTTTCATGAGGGATCACGTTATCGAGAATTGAGATCACCTTTGAGGTCTTATTCCTTTTGGCAATTCTTGCAATGGTCCCCAGGCAAGGTCCCATAAATGGGATCCAAAACTTGATCAATATGATATCGGGGCGCTCATTTTTTAACTTCCAGCCAATTCGGATCCAATTGATAGGATTGATAGAATTGACAACCACCTGAATAGTCAGATCCTTAGGTTTTGGGCCTTCGGCATATTGTGTTTTTCCCGGAAAGAGAAAAGATGGATACTGGAGGCTAAAGGTATATATTGAAACTTGATGGCCTTGCTTTTGAATTTCAGAAGCCAAACGCTCGTTGTATGCAGCTAACCCGCCGCGCCAAGGATGAGTAGAACCAACTATCGCAACTTTATACACGACCTAACCTACTCTTTTTTCGATTAAATATTTATTCCTGTCAGGGGCATTCCTGGACACTAATTCTGCCAAAAAACCAGCCAAAAACAGCTGAGCTCCTAAAATAACGGCCACTAAAGCTAAATAGAACAAAGGTTGGTCAACAGCTTCCCTAACTCTTAAACCATGTGTTTGGTTGTAGATCTTCTCAAAGATGATCCAGAGCGTCACGATTCCTCCACCCATAAATGACAATAGCCCCAACAATCCAAAAAAGTGCATAGGACGCTTCCCAAAACGGCCTACAAAGGTAACTGATAACATGTCAAGGAAACCATTAATGAACCTCTCCAGGCCAAATTTGGTCACTCCATATTTGCGCTTTTGATGAATAACGACTTTTTCGCTGATCTTTTTGAAACCGGCATATTTTGCAATAACCGGTATGTACCGATGCATTTCTCCATATACTTCGATATTCTTCACTACATCGTTCTTATATGCCTTAAGGCCACAATTAAAATCATGAAGATCGATTCCTGAGAGTTTTTTGGTAACCCAATTAAAAAATTTAGAAGTAACCCGTTTCACAAAAGGGTCATATCTCTTTTTTTTCCAGCCAGAAACCAATTCAAACCCATCCTCCTTGATCATATTAACCAGACCGGGAATTTCTTCGGGGCTATCCTGAAGGTCGGCATCCATTGTGATCACAACATCTCCCTTTGCCATTTGGAATCCTTCACTTAATGCAGCAGATTTGCCATAATTCCTTCTAAATTTAAGCCCTTTCACACTTGGATTTTCGATTGACATCTTTTCAATAATATTCCAAGAGTCATCATTACTCCCATCATCAACAAATATCACTTCATAAGTTAATCCATTTGAAGCAGTCACTTTCGAAATCCAGGCAGAAAGTTCTCCAATAGATTCCTCTTCATTAAACAAAGGCACAATTACAGATAAGTCCATACTTGTATAAAATTTAACTTGATGGAGCGAATGGTAAAATTATCATAATTAAATCAAGCAATAAACAATTGATCGTTGTTTACTATTCCTAAGGGTTTTCCATAGAACTCAGTTCCAATGAACGGGCTATTTTTTGATTTTGATCGTATATCTTGCTCGGTAAAAGTCCATTTTTTTGCAGGATCAAATAGTGTAAGATTTGCCACTGCTCCTTTTTCAATGGTATTGGTAGGCAAGCCCAATATCTTCTTCGGGCTATCGCTAAACTTTCCGACCAATTGCTGAATTGACAATTCCTTCCTTAAAGAAGTATTTGCAACAGCAAAAGCTGATTCCAAGCCCACGATCCCAAAAGCAGCATACTCAAATTCCACTTTCTTCGCATCATCTTCATGTGGAATGTGCTGAGAACATATGGCATCCAATGTCCCTTTTGCCAAACCATTGATCAATGCTTTGGTATCCTCACTGCTTCTCAACGGTGGATGGACCTTATAATTAGGGTCATAATTAAGTAATACTGATTCCTCTAACAGTAACGAATGTGCTGCCACTGATGCAGTAACTTTTAGTCCCTTTGCTTTCGCTGCTTTTATCAGATCAACTGATCTCTTGCAAGAAATATAGGGAAAATGCACTTTTGAGTCAGAATACTCTGCAAGGTAAATATCGCGTGAAACCATCAGCTCTTCAGCTAAAGAGGGAAGACCTGGAAGGCCCAACTTCGTGCTCACTTCCCCTTCATTGATCAATCCATTATCAGCAATTGAAATATCATTGGAATTACTATAAATTACCCCGCCGAATGGTTTAACATACATTAAGCTTCTTAACATTAAACCAGCGTCAGCAATTGGCCTGTCAGCATCGGAAAAGGCAATGGCACCAGCTGCTTGCATGTCATACATTTCAGTAATATCCTTTCCTTCCCGGCCATGTGATACTGCCCCTACGGGATGCACATCAACAATACTTTTGGCGGTCTTCCTGACAACATATTCTATTTCTGATTTTGAATGTAGAGCAGGATTTGTGGTTGGCATACAAGCAACACCCGTAAAGCCTCCTTGTGATGCCGCCTGGCTACCTGTACCCAGATCTTCCTTAACCTCATACCCCGGATCAAAGAAGCAACTATAGAGATCGAACCAACCCGGTGAAACATGAAGTCCCTTAATGTCTACGATCTCCATTTGATCACTCGGCCTGACGGCCTCTGAAATAGATGTGATCTTACCATTTGAAATAAGGATATCTCGTTTCTTGTTGTTAAACTTAGAATCAGGGTCAATGATCTTCGCTGATTTAATTAAAACTTTCATCAATCGGTTTTATTTTCTTCTGCTTTATTTTTTCTTAGCTAGTCAAATAATATTACAAAAATCTTAATAATAACCCCTCTACACCTATAAACAGTAGTGCAAAAATAATACAAAGTTTCCATAGTATTACACCTTTGTTGATCTCACCTCTCAATTGATCAGGATCTCTATGCTCAACTTCCAATATTTCAAAGCCCAAATCATCTACTCTTTCTTTAATTTCCTCTGAATTATAATAATCCAATTCAGATTCTTTTCTGCTGAAATTAAACGCAACTAATGATTGGTTAGTATTCAATGTTGTATAAATGCTATAAATGCCAGATTCCTTGATCTGATCATGTAATGACAAACTAACTTCTGATATCAACATTTTCTGCTCAGGGATAAATTCAACATCAGATCCTTTTATTCTGTAAACTAATTCCTTATCAGATAGTGTATTCTCAATTCTGATTACATTATCATCCCCGATCACATAGCTAATTTGCTGTTCTTTACTCCCTGTTATTGCAATCCTATATACTAAAGGTGCAAAGATGGCATGTATTGGTAAATCGCAATAATTGACATCTAGTGGCACAGCACATAGATATAAATTCCCTCTCCCCTTTTTATATTTACTTAGAAATGAGCTTCCATCTTTGAATTTCAGGATAGCTTCTTCATTTGTGCGGGTATTTGCATCAAACAGGAAACTATGCTTGGCAATAGGTAGATTTATATTCTTAGGCAACTCCTCAAAGACATCTCTAAATATCTCCTGTTCCATGTTCAAGTAGGAAATTTTCTTCTCATCATTGATCATCCCAATATAGCTGTTACTATTTACTGATTTCAAAAACACACTCATAGAGGAGATATCCATTTTAGGGTTAGGGAATATCAGCAAATTCCCTCCTTCGGTAATGTATTTATTCAATTCATTAGCCATCCCTGATGGAATTGACATCAAGTTATTCAGGATGATCAGTTTGTTAGAAGCGATCAAGCTATAATTCAACTGGCCGATATATACATTCCTAAGGTTGAAATAAGGATCACCGGAAAATAGGGCGTTGATATATGGATTCTCCTGGTCCTCATTTATTGTTAGAATGGATATTTCATCAGCCAATGAAAATGTAAAGTAATAGGTGTCATCAAAACTCACAGGATAATCGGTTACAGAAAGAACTGCCTGATGCCACCCTGTTTTGTTGATGGTAAAGGTCAGTGTATCCAATGTCATTGATTCTGCCTTTATATTTATATCAGCAATTGCCTTGGTCTGTCCATTTAATTTCAGTGATAAGCGGGAATTCTCCACATCTTCCTCTCCTGCATTTTTGATCCTAACGATTAGGCTATTTGCTTGATTCAATGTTTGCCTTGGTGCATAGAACCAAATTGAATCAATAAATAGGTTGTTGGTTATTCTTGATTGGATTGGAATCAAATTAACGGACATCCCCGTATCTCTAACCATATGATCAAAGTCAGCCGTACTTTTCTGAAAATCAGATATTAAGTAAGAAATTACATGAGTCACCTTGTGCCCATCCAACAGTTGTCTTTGTATAGAGGCGATCTTTGAAATAGGTGATACATTCGGGCTTGTCTGAATATCATCGATCCTATCCAATATCTCCTCTTTGTTTAGTGTACGCTTTCGAGTATCATCTATATGATTAGTGATCAGCTGCCACCCCGAATTATCCTTATGCGCCTCTACAATTTCACTGGCTACCTTTTTGGCCCTTTCTAAAACTGAAACATCATCCATTTGAGCGCTCATGCTGAAAGAGTTATCGATATAAATGCTTACGATCTTCTTATCATGAATTTTTTTGATTTTATCCTTTGGTAGATAGGGTTGTGCAAAAGCAAAAACCAGAAATGCTATGGCCAATATTCTGGATATTAATACCAATAAGTGCTTTAGTTTTGATTTAGAGGTTGTCTCTTTCTTAACTTCCTTTAGAAAGAGAACATTTGTGAAATAGATCCTCTTGAATTTGCGGAAATTGAAAAGATGAATAATTATTGGGATAATTATTGCTAGAAGAGCAAAAAGAAATTCCGGATAGATAAACCTCATTTGGCTTCAAAAATAAGAGAAGTAATTCAAATTTTGTATTTAATAATGTAATTTTGCTTCAATAATAATTTATTGTCACCAACACTCTCACAATCACACCCAATTCGGGGGTGTAGCGCAGCCCGGTCCCGATAAAACAGAAATCTTTGATTTCATGTTTTATCGTGTATCCTCGATTTTGTAGCAACATCAAAGATGTTGGCAAAATCGGGATTAGCGCACACTCCTCAAACTAGTAAAAATGTCTTTCTACACTTATATCCTAATATCAGAACAAACAGGAACTCTCTACATTGGACAAACAAAAGATATTGATCAGCACCTAAAAAGACATAATGCAGGTAGGGTTCCTTCTACCAAAACAAAGAAACCATGGGATATTGTTTTTTGCTAATCATTTGATTCAAGATAGAAAGCAGTTCAACTAGAAAGGAAAATAAAATCCTTCAAAAAGCGAGATTATTTGTTACAATGGATCAAAAATAATTCATAATTATAAACTAATTTTGTCCCTTGGTTTACTGAAACAAATCTTCGGGGTGTAGCGCAGCCCGGTTTAGCGCGCTGGTCTGGGGGACCAGAGGTCGGGAGTTCGAATCTCCCCACCCCGACACATCAAAAAGCCGTCGCCGAAGGCAATCTCACCCTATCCAATGAATATACGATTGGAAGAATGAAAGTGAATAAAAAAATGCTCCGAAGGAGCACCTTTTTGAGGTGTGCTACCCATCTTAGAGATCATCGATCCGCCAGCCGGCAGAGAGGTAATCTCTCCCGTAATGAAAGAAGGAGAGAAGAAGAAAAGGAAAACCTATTTTTCTGAAGTGAGTCGTATCACACTATGCTTTTGCGGTAGGGCCGCCAAAGTTCATCGGGATCTCCTGGAATGATTCTGAATCTTTCACCTCGCCATGGACATCTTCGTACTTTTTAATATTGTCTTCAAGTGCTTTTTGAAGCCTTTTAGCGTGCTGAGGTGTTAGGATCACCCTTGATTTTACTTTTGCTTTAGGAATTCCGGGCATTACTCTGACAAAGTCAATGACGAATTCAGCATTGGAGTGAGTGATAACGGCTAAGTTCGAGTATACCCCGTCAGCCATATCTTCACTTAATTCGATATTTATTTGATTTTGATCGCCTTTTTCCTCTTTCATGAGCTATAGATTTAATTAGTGAGATAAGGTATTTAAATGTTGATAATTATTCTTCAACTTTTTCTTTCTCTACCTCTTTTTTGGATGACATCAACTGCTCATACTCATCACGAGAACCAACAATTATATCGTCATAATCTCTCAATCCAGTACCAGCTGGGATCAAGTGGCCAACGATCACGTTTTCCTTCAATCCTAGCAGAGAGTCTGTTTTACCAGTTATAGAAGCGGTACTCAGAACTTTCGTTGTTTCCTGGAATGACGCTGCGGATATCCAGCTACTTGTTCCAAGTGAGGCTTTTGTTATACCCTGCAACAGAGGTCTTGATGTAGATGGCAGTGCGTCTCTGAATTCAACCAATTTTTTATCATTTCTTCTCAAGAAAGAATTCTCTTCTCTTATCTGTCTCAAAGACACGATCTGTCCAATCTTTAAGTTCTTTGAGTCTCCTGCCTCCAAAACTACCTTCTTATCATAGATCCAGTCATTTTCTTTAATAAAATTTACTTTATCAATGGCTTCACCTTCAAGAAATCTTGTATCACCCGGATCTTCAATAGCTACTTTTCTCATCATTTGTCGAACGATAACTTCAATATGCTTGTCATTGATCTTCACCCCTTGCAAACGATAAACTTCCTGGATCTCATTAACAATATATTCTTGAACTGCAAATGGTCCCTTGATCGCCAGGATATCTACCGGAGTGATCGCACCATCAGATAATGGAGTACCGGCTCTGATATAATCATTATCCTGAACGAGGATATGCTTGGTTAAAGAGACCAGGTATTTTTTCACCTGGCCATCCTTTGATTCTAAAATGATCTCCCTATTTCCTCTCTTGATTCCACCATAAGTAACCACACCATCAATTTCAGATACAACTGCAGGATTTGAGGGATTCCTTGCTTCAAATAATTCAGTGACTCGTGGAAGCCCACCAGTAATATCTCTTAGCTTACCAATAACACGTGGTATCTTAGAAATAATCTGACCGGTTTGTACAGTTTCACCTTCGGAAATGGTAATATGTGCACCAACTGGGATATTATAGAATTTAAGTTCTTTCTTACTCTTATCAACTATTTTTATAGAGGGCACTTTTGATTTATCCTTTGAATCAATAACCACTTTTTCTCTATGGCCTGTTTGGTCATCAGCCTCCTCTCTAAAAGTTACACCTTCATCAATACTTTCAAAAGCGATCTTACCAGCAACTTCAGATAATATAACGGCATTATAAGGATCCCATGCACAAATAGTGTCACCCTTCTTAACTTTCTGACCATTTCTCACTGATAAATAAGCTCCATAAGGAACGTTATTCGTTGTCATTGTCTTTTTAGTTTGAGGATCAATAACTTTTACCTCTCCGGCTCTTCCAAGTACGACTGTTAATTTTTCCTTAGCTTCATTGACATATTTTGTAGTCTTGATCTCATCAAACTCAACTACCCCATCAAATTTTGCAAGCAATTGGGACTCTGTTGCAATACTGGAAGCAATACCACCAACATGAAATGTACGTAGTGTCAACTGTGTACCAGGTTCTCCAATGGATTGTGCAGCAATTATTCCAACAGCATCTCCCTTCTGAGCTATCCTATTATTTGAAAGATTTCTGCTATAGCATTTAACGCAAACTCCTCGTTTTGTTTCGCAAGTCAATACCGACCTGGTCTCTACAGTTTCAATAGGTGATGCTTCAATTATTAAAGCGATCGCCTCATCTATCTCCTCACTTGCCTTAACGATCAAGGAGTCGTCTAACGGATCAAAAACATCATGTAAACTTGTTCTACCGACTATCCTGTCATATAAAGGTTCGATAACCTCTTCATTATCTTGCAATGCGCTTATTGAAATCCCTCTCAGTGTTCCACAATCTTCCTCTCTGATCACAACATCCTGTGCAACATCCACCAATCTTCTAGTAAGATAACCTGCATCAGCAGTTTTTAAAGCAGTATCAGCTAACCCTTTTCTGGCACCGTGAGTTGAAATAAAATATTCCAGAACTGACAAA